>JANNFJ010000527.1:0-4545 GCA_031379725.1 Calothrix sp. OTE_75_metabat_31 | reverse complement strand
GGGGCACGATACTATCGTGCCCAAATACCGTGGGATAATGAGAAATAGTTTAAGCAGCAACACCACGATCAATTAAATTTACTAATGGATCTAAAAATTTTCAAAAAAGTTATTTTCTTTTAAAATATCGTATAGATTGGTATTGCTTTCCAACAAACAAGCATGACCGCTATTGGGCAAAGTTACCAACTTGGCATTGGGTAAAATACTCACCAAACGCTGTGCTTCGGGTAGTGAAGGCAAAAGTCGGTCATCAGTACTGGCAATAATTAATGCAGGTTGAGTAAAACGACGTAACTGGGCTTCGTTAACGTGAAAATCGCGTAATAATGATATTCTCCACAATACAGTTGCAGAAGGAATCGAACGGACAGTTTCGAGGAGTTCTTGGCGATCGCGTTGAGAAATTCGTTCCATCGCTGCCAAAAACGGTAATAAACCAATCGCACCAATATCATACAACGGTTCTGGCACTAAATTCATCAGCGACGAAGCCCATACATACCAGGGACGCAAATGAAAGCTGGAAGCAGAATTGATTAAAATTAAACGCTTAAACAAATCCGGTGCTTTAACTGCGACTTTCTGCGCCAAACAGCCACCAAACGACTCTCCACACAAGTAAACTGGACGTTGGGAGTTTTTGGATAATTCGACGTGAATCAAATCGATGACATTATTCGTTAAATCCTCCCAACTTGTTAGATCATTGCGAGGGATTGCAAAGCAGCGTACATCAAAACCAAGTTCTAATCCAGTGGTTTGCGATCGCAATAGTTGACCAGTACCATCCATTCCTGGCAAATACACAAATAATGGATACTCAGGGTGCATCAGCTTTGGAGTCAGGAAACAAGGTTTTAAATCGACTTTTGGGGTAGTCATTAAGCTACTAGTCACTGTATTATGTGAATTTTAATGAGTATGGGTTTTTACATTAAATTAGCAGTCTCTGACTAAATGATAAAAAAAATTTGTATATTGTGGGGGAATTAGGGGTGTAAGGGTGTAGGTAAGCAAGGGAATGCGGTCTAGCAGGGGAATATTTTTGTTGATAGTACCCTTAATAATGCTTGGGAAATCTCTAAGGGGGTGTTTACACTCATATTTTGTTAAATTAAATTTCCAAACTATACTTTTTGCTACTTTTTGATGAGATTTTTACATGATTTCGTCATCAATATAGATAACCGTAAAATATAAATATCCGACCTATTATCGGGTTTAAACTTTTAGAGAATTACAAAATAACTAGATATTTGTATCTCCACTAACAGAAACTTGAAATAAAAATATTTTTATCTACAAAAGTCTTATCTGATTTATATTCTCAGGATTCCGAGTCGTGACGTAGAAACTTTATATGTAATGTCTCTAGATTTGAAGGCTGGACAAGGCGTAATTAATGGGCGCTAGTAGTAGTCAATTAATTTTGATAAATGATGAGGAGCAAAATCTGGGTTTCTGCGATAAACCCGGAAATAAGCTCTCTTGAAATCAAAATTAATGACATAGACCATTAGGTTTCTTAGAGGTATTTACGAATTTGCAAGTTAACTTTCGATAATTATCTTTTTGCCTAACGATAACCAAATATATATTTATTGTTAAACTATTGCATCCTCCGTAAATTTGTTACGATTAAAGCAATAATTGAAAATATTGCATGAATGTTATATAATAGCTTGGTTTTAACTAAACACTAAAGATAGAATAGCTTATATAATAAGTAGCTTTTATAAACTGCATGAATCGAGTGAATAAGACAAAACAAACATTTGCCCTAACGACACCACTATATTATGTGAATGATTTACCGCACATTGGTAGCGCTTATACCACAATGGCTGCGGATACAATCGCTAGATTTCAAAGATTGTTAGGGAATTCGGTATTGCTAGTTACTGGCACCGACGAACATGGACAAAAAATTGAGCGCAGCGCCGAAGCCAAGGGACTCAAACCCCAAGAATTCTGCGACGAGATTGTGCCTAATTTCCTAAGCTTATGGAAACTATTAAATATTCAATACGATCGCTTTAGTCGCACCAGCGCACCCCGTCACGAAGCGATTGTCAAAGAATTTTTTATGCGTGTGTGGGATGTTGGTGATATTTACTTGGGACAGCAGAAAGGTTGGTACTGCGTCTCTTGCGAAGAATTCAAAGATGAACGCGAATTGTTACCCGGCAAGCACTGTCCCATCCATACTAACAAAGAAGTCGAATACCGCGACGAAGAAAACTACTTCTTTCGCTTATCTAAATATCAAGATAAATTACTGGCATTATACGCACAACAACCCGAATTAATTCAACCCCCAAGTCGTCGCAACGAAGTTTTAAATTTTGTCAGTCAAGGATTGCAGGATTTTTCGATATCGCGGGTAAATTTGGACTGGGGCTTCCCTGTTCCCACAGACTCCAAGCACACTCTCTATGTTTGGTTTGATGCACTTTTAGCTTACATTACCGCATTACTCGAACCTGACGACGAACCAACGTTAGAAGTAGCTTTGAAAAAGTGGTATCCATTCGATATCCATCTAATTGGAAAAGACATTTTACGATTCCATGCAGTCTACTGGTTGGCAATGTTAATGTCAGCCGGATTACCATTACCAAAAAAGGTATTTGGACACGGTTTTTTGACCAAAAATGGGCAAAAAATGGGTAAAACGCTGGGGAATACAATCGACCCTGTAGCATTGGTTAACAACTACGGAACCGATGCGATTCGTTATTACTTCCTTAAGGAAATCGAATTTGGTAAAGATGGCGATTTTAATGAAGTTAGATTCATCAATGCTTTAAATGCAGATTTGGCAAATGGTTTAGGAAATTTGCTCAACCGCAGCTTGACTATGGTGAAGAAATACTGCGGTGGGAATATTCCGCTTGTGAAGAGTGAAGATATTCCTACTGACAATCCTTTGAAAGCGATTGGTTTAAATTTGGGGGAACAGGTCAAAAATGCCTACGAAACCTTAGCTTTTAGTCAAGCTTGTGGTGCTGCTTTGTCGCTGGTGCAAGCTAGCAACAAGTTTATCGATGACCAAGCCCCTTGGACATTGTATAAAAACGGGCAGCAAGCCGAACTAGAACGAGTTCTGTATGCCGTACTTGAATCGTCAAGATTAGCTTTTTATCTTTTGTCTCCTGTGATTCCAAATATTAGTAGTGCTGCTTACCAGCAACTAGGGTTTGGAACCGATTTTAACGATCAAAATAGTGCTGCTGCTGTACCTTATGATACTCATTGTCAATGGGGACTACTAAGTAGCGAGCAACAATTGGGAACACCCCAACCCATTTTCAAACGGATAGAATTACCTAAGAACGATTAGTTGTTTTTGTTTAATTTTGGTTTAATTTTCAGTTTCCTTTAAATCAATCGGGGCTAGATTAAATAGCCCTGAAAGATTATTATAAGCCGCGCTTAAACGCATCAAATTCAGTTGATTAACTATCCTTTATTAAATAGATAAGAAACGAGGTATGACAATAATGTTGAATAATCTGGAAAACGACTCGATATTTACCCCAGAACAGGTCTTAGAAAATCGAGGACGTGTTGCCATATTTATCGATGGCTCGAATTTATTTTACGCCGCTTTACAATTAGGTATTGAAATCGATTACACCAAATTACTCTGTAGGTTAACAGGTGGTTCAAGGTTATTACGTTCATTCTTTTATACTGGTGTAGACCGCACAAACGAGAAGCAGCAAGGCTTTTTGCTGTGGATGCGTCGTAATGGCTACCGCGTTATTGCCAAAGATTTGGTACAGTTGCCCGACGGTTCTAAGAAAGCTAACCTTGATGTGGAAATTGCCGTTGATATGATGGCGTTGGTAGATTCGTATGATACTGCAGTTTTGGTTTCCGGTGACGGCGATTTGGCATATGCTGTCAATTCGGTCAGCTATCGAGGTGTACGGGTTGAGGTTGTCAGCTTGCGGTCGATGACCAGTGATAGCTTGATTAATGTCAGCGATCGCTATATCGATTTAGAGGCTATTAAAGAAGATATTCAAAAAACACCCCGTCAAAGTTATCCATATCGTCCAGTATCTGCTGTCGGTTTTCTGGAACAACCAGAGGTTGAAGGACATCTGGGTATATCAGAGTAGTTTCGGCTGGTTCGTTTGATGACGATTTTTCGTTATTCCAATTGATGTAAGGGCACGATAGTATCGTGCCCCTACGGGATATTCGGCACCTCTGGGAGGTTTCCCCTTGCATGACGATTTTTCGTTATCCCAATTGATGTAAGGGATATTCGGCACCTCTAAGAAGTTAGGGATCTATCATTCCCCCTCAAAATGGATGGCACTAACCTGAGAATAATTTATTAAAAGGAAGGTTATGGAGATAAAAAAACAATCCAAAATTTACTCCGACCCTTACCTGCAAGTAAGCATGGGGTTATTTAAAATTCCTTCTTCCCCTGTCTATATATCTATATCGCGTTTATGTTTGAACGTTTTACTAGCAGTTGGGTTATTTGCCTGTAACAGTTCTGCAAAACCTAAAAATCAAGCA
>JANNFJ010000525.1:0-2968 GCA_031379725.1 Calothrix sp. OTE_75_metabat_31 | reverse complement strand
GGGGCACGATATATCGTGCCCCTACGGTATATTCGGCACAACTGAAGGGTCTAACCCTCTCCAAAGCCAGCGGTATCCTTAAAGAAGTCGGGGATCTTGTTTCCCACGAATGATTTAAAAATGCATTATTGTTAAATTCCTGCGTACCATTCGTAACCTTGGTCTTCCCAATATCCTTTATAGGGTGACAAATTACTAACTAGCTTAATTTGAGTTACCCATTTACTTTGTTTGTAACCAAGTTTGACTGGTGATGCTAGTCGCAAGGGGGCACCGTTGTCAACAGGTAATGGTTCACCATTTTTTTGATAGGCTAATAATGTTTGTGGATGGGCTGTTGAAGCCATATCCCAACTCGAATAGTAATTATCGCCGGAAACAAAATAAGCGTATTTGACGGTTTCTTTGGGTTGGGCAAGGGCAATAATATCCCGCATCCGTACTCCTCCCCATTGGACTATTGCTGCCCACCCTTCGACGCAAATGTGACGAATAATCATTGAGGTTAGGGGCATGTTGTGGATTTCTTTGATGCTGAGGCTGAGGGGATTGTTGACTTCTCCATCTACGATTAAGCGGTATTTGTCGGGGTCGATGAGGGGGGTGTCTCGGAAGGTGTTGACGATTAATGCCTTATCGTCGATTTGGCTTTTGGGAAATTCGGGGATGAGTTTTTGGGGTTGGAAAATTAATGATTCTACTTTCTGGTTGAGTGGTTCGGAGATTTTGCCTACTACGTCTTCTAGTATTGGGGTTCCGCAACCTGCTAGGAGTAGATTGAGTGCGGAGAAGCCGGAGGTTTGGAGGAGTTGACGACGTGAGATGCGGATTATGCCCATGTTGGGGTGGTGGGGTGTGGGGTGGGGTTAGGGCCGGTTCAGTGAAATTTTTAGTTTAGAGTATTCCAATTAAAAAAATACCCTTTATCGGAATGCCGTAGGATAGGCGTCCCGCCTGTCATATAAATACTCTTACTATATGGATGGTTGGTTAATCCGCCCTTACGAGTATGGTTCCGCCTGTCATATAAATACTCTTATTATATGGATGGTTGGTTAACCCGCCCTTACGAGTATGGGTAGGTGGCGTGTGGGGTAGAGTAGTGTGAGTTGGGGACGGATGAGATGGAGGTTGTCAGCTGATATGGTTTACCAAAGCATGGAGTCAGTGAGTTTTGTGCCGCCGGCTTTGCGTCCAAGCTGGGAGTGAACTATTGCGAAAATAATGAAGATGGGGACTGAGGCAAAGTGGACTATACGTAAGGCTTCCCAACTGCCAAAAAAATCTACTATCCAGGGGAATTGGGCTGGTTTGTACATTCCTATGCCTGTGAATATTGCGAGTAGTAAAATCGGGATGATGCTGGTGTAGACGATGCGATGCCAAGCGTATGTTAAACGTTTGGGATTTTGGGTTTTTTGTAGTGCTGTAATATCTTTACCACTGACAAATTTATGCTGCCAGCGCCGAGTTATTAATACATAGATACCATACCAGAGTAGGTTGAGGGAGAATATCCACATTGAGGCAAAGTGCCAATGTCTACCTCCAGCCAGCCAACCACCTAATGTAAAGATAGCTGGTATATGCAAACCTGCACGTCCCCCAAATACGGGGTTAGCGTTGTAGATTTGCAGCCCTGAAGTCAGCATGATTAATAAGCTAACTATATTCACCCAGTGGAAGATTTTGGCTGCGATCGCGCCAGCGTGCCGGAGGCATATGGCAATTTGGGTTGTCTTGCTTTTGTGTGGAATGGTCGAAGTCATGGAGTTTACAGTTAATGGGTACTAATATCATTTTTATATGAAGATGCATATTCAACGCCTGCTTTGGGCAGGCTACCCTGCAAGAAACCGCTACCGCGTCTATGTTTTAGTTAGCCCCAGGCATATGCAGCCTGCGGACGTTCTAGCTAGCCCGTTCCCCGTACAGGGGTTGCGTAGCTAGGGCAAGCTGAACGCTAACACATAGAATTGGCATAAGTAATACTTATACCAATTTAATATGAAGTTGCATAAATATTTAACCCCACCCTAACCCTCCCCGCAAGCGGGGAGGGAACCGGATTTTCCCCTCCCCGCAAGCGGGGAGGGGATTAAGGGGTGGGGTAAAATTCTATGCAGCTTTACATAGAATTGGTATTAACAGCTTAAAGACATCCATATTGATGGTAGCATTAATCACCTTGTCGAATCGATTTTGCAACACGAGCAAATCATCTATAACTAGGTAAAATAAAATTTTAATTATTTTTTTAGTATTTTTAAGACAAATAAAAGGTAGATTTAGAATCCACCTTTTAAACAATTGGTAATATATTTTTAGACTAAACATTATACGTGAACTTAAAGTCAAGTTCGCATGTAACACTTTATTCTTTGGGTGCAATTGAGATTTTATCGAATTTTGCCTAGCTGTTTGATCTTAGCCACAAACGTAGAATCTGTGACGTGTTTAGGGAAAATTCAATATCCACTGTTCTTTAGTTTGACTTTGCCCGATCTAACTGATAATTCTCTTTGAGTAATCGAATGTATGTTCGATAAGGAATGTAGTGCAGGGGGTCATACCCATTAAACCGCAAGATGAGGACGCAAGCCCATGAATACTTGCCTGCAATAATTGCTTTGATTACTTCTTCAATTTGTTTATTATTCATTGGTCTTTATATAACTCGAAATTGCAATTCGCTTAACTTTGAGTCATAGGGAACATTTTTATCTCAATTCACAGTGTATATATGGATTGGTATTGAATTTCAACATTTATTAAAAGAAGTGTAAAACATTTATAAAGTTTTCGTGAATCTAGCTTTATATAACGTTTTATCTAAATGTAATTACTTATGAAAATCGCTACATTTTGCTACTATTTGATACTGACTAACTATTATAAATGCTTAACGATAAATGTATAAATAAAAATGTTGTTTTATGACTATATTGCTGTTAGGTTATTCAATAAC
>JANNFJ010000524.1:0-2366 GCA_031379725.1 Calothrix sp. OTE_75_metabat_31 | reverse complement strand
GGGGCACGATATATCGTGCCCCTACTGACGGGCTTAAGCCTTTCCAACGCCGGTGGTATCCTTCAATATGTCGGTGATTTAACAACTCCTCAACTTTTGAGATGGAACAGTACTGTAGTTATGCTTTTCTTTAAGTAAATTTCAACGCAATTTTTACTAATTGAATTTCTATATTTTTAACTATGCTTGATTGTCTTGAGTTGTTCAATAACTCGTCAGCTAAATGTTGACATCATCGCAACTTCAACTATTGGGTACAGCATTCATATTCCCACCAGGGGGAGATGCTAAACGTGGAAAATTTGGTAGGTCGATACCGCTATGGGTGGCAGTACGAGTCTTAAGTGCTAAACGGTAACTAACACTTTGTAACTCTGCTTGTAGCTGACGGTTTTCGCGCTGCAATATGGCAACTTTGTCGCGGACTGGAGTCATGCGTTCCTCGAATTTGCGACGATAAATTTGTGGCAATTCTTGAACGACTTGCTCTAACATACGACTGCGGTCAGTCAATTCCTGGACTGTTTGCCGCAATTGATAAATTTCAGTATCACGAGTTGTGATTTGGTCTTGATAAAAAGTTACTTGTTGCTCTACAGCTTGTAATTGTTCGCGCAATGACTGGACTTGAGTCTGGTGACGCTCGGAAACCTCGATAGCCGGCATAAAATTTGTATTGCCTTTTACCAGCCGAAACAGTTCTTGCGAAAGTTGCTGTACAAGTTGGTCGCGCAGCTGCAACTCTTGACGCAGCTTCGACACCTCCGCAGAGAGAGCTTGGATTGTGGAGTTATCAATTTGGCTCACAGTGAATTTATACTCCCATTAAAAATCTTAACCACTCGAAGGTATAACTGCGCTCATAGTTTTATAAAATACAGGTAAATATAACATTACCTAAGTATATATTTATAAGTTTTGACGATTATTGGCTTAACTGCAATAGTTCGCCAATACCGAACCTTGACGAAAAAGCTAGCTGCAACGGGGAAACCCGCGTTCTTACCTGTGAGTCCTATAAGCGATCAGAAATAAGGTAATGAACAGCTACCTTTCGACTTGGATATAAACTACTAAACTTATAACATGGTTATATTATTTTAATAGTAATTTTCGCGCTCTCCATAAATAATATCTAAGCATTGATGCTGGGCTATTATCCATACAGAAGTATACATACTTCTATTTCGAGCGAGATTTTATGATACTGCCTTTAGAAAGTATACGGCAAGTGTATTTGTAATCTAAGTTTGATAAATATAAAAAAAAAGGCAAAATACTAGTGATTTTTGCCTTTTTGCTTTTCAAACAGAACTTGCAGTGTTAGGGATTATGCAGCAATTTCGACGACGACCTCTTCTTCTTCTTCTACTGCGATTGTATCGTTCGGAAGTTTTTGCTTGATGGTCAGATAGCGAATTACTTCTTCACTCAAGCGCATTGCCCGCTCAACGGGAGCAATTGCATTTCCTGGTCCTGTATAATTCATCTGAATGTATACTCCATCGCGGTGTTTGCCTATTTCATAAGCGAGCCGACGCTTACCGCGATTTTGAATCTCGATATTGTCTGCACCTTGGTCGCGGAGCATAGTTTCGTACTTACTGACAGATTGTTCGATTTGTTCATCTCCAAGGTCGGGACGGAGAATAAACATTGTTTCGTAAACGGTCTTCATGATTTAATTGTCTCCTTATGGACAAAAGGGCTGAGTTACATGCTGGTCACTGAGTTTTAACGTCATTTGACGATTACCCAAAATTGCATCACCATGTTTTCGCAGCAAGGAATTATAATTCTACCAGCATTTAATTCTAATTTATTTTCCAACCTTCAGGCAACTAGATTATAGAAATTTTGCATCTCTTATAACTGGTGACGTGCTACCCTGATCGAGAAGTCAACCCAACTTGAATGTATGGGAAACCTCACAAAACCAAACCAATAACAAAAAAAATTTAGCGATCGCTAATAGCAGATAAAGGATATAAATTACAGTTATGGCGCAACGCTACGTGCGAGTTCAAAATCAAGAAGGGCAAATTTTCTATGGATTGCTCCAACTATCTCTCGATGTACAGGTGTTGGACGCTCCACCTTGGCTAGTCGGGGAAGCGACTGATTTAATTTTGAAGCCGGATGCTTATCAAATATTAGCTCCTTGTGCCCCTTCCAAGATTGTGGCAGTAGGTAAAAATTATGCTGACCATGCAGCCGAAATGGGCACGGATGTCCCGACGGAACCATTAATATTTCTGAAACCGACAACCTGCATCATCCCATCGGAGGCTGAAATTATCTATCCTCCCCAGTCACAACGAGTTGACTATGAAGGAGAGTTAGCTTTAGTGATTGGCTCAAATGCT
>JANNFJ010000468.1:0-2370 GCA_031379725.1 Calothrix sp. OTE_75_metabat_31 | reverse complement strand
GTTTTGACCACATCTTCAACCGCGTTAATACTGAGATTATCCATAATTTCCATTCCACCTGGAATAATCCCCGCACCGATAATATCAGCCACACTCGCACCTGCTGCTTCGACACTGGTAAAGTCCGCAAGCAACACGCATATCGATTCCGCAGTTTTAAGAACCCGCAACGTAATTTCGGTGGCAATACCCAAAGTACCTTCCGAACCGACAAAAACACCTGTTAAATCGTAACCCGGCATTTCTGGAATTTGACCGCCCAAATCAACAATATCACCTGACGGCGTGACAATTTTTAACCCTAAAACGTGATTTACGGTGACACCATACTTTAAACAATGTACCCCACCCGAATTTTCTGCTACATTTCCACCAATCGAACAGATAATTTGACTTGATGGGTCAGGTGCGTAGTAAAAACCAGCACCACTAATTGTTTGCGTTACCCAACTATTAATTACCCCAGGTTGAACAACCACGCGCTGATTATCTAAATCTACATTCAGGATTTGCCGCATCATGGAAGTGACAATCAAGACGCAGTTTTCTACAGGTAAAGCACCACCCGATAACCCCGTACCCGAACCGCGTGGCAAAAAAGCAATATTATACTTATTACAAATTTTTACTGCTGCTGCTACCTGTTCGGTAGTTCGAGGAAGTACCACCAGTGCCGGACGTTCGCGGTAGCTAGCAAGTCCATCACATTCGTAGGTTATCAGTTCTTCACGACGTTGGATGACATTTTTTTGTCCTAACGCGGTTTCGAGTTCCTTAATGACGGGCTTCCAGTTACGTTGTTGGGTTTTTTCTTGGGTCAGCATAGATGAAAGTCAATGGCTTGATGGGTGTTTGAAGTTCCTCTAATTACTATTGTTACAGGTGACAGAGGGAAGTGGGGGAAGATTAAAAAATAAGTGATCGCTACTCCACAGGAATATGACGCTTTGATGGTACGAAGCATCAAGCCGCATCGTACTTTTGTACTCCGAATGAATTATCTTAGAATTAATACTCTGAAATGATGGGTAAATTTATGGTTGAGCAACTTTTAATCAATGATGACGATGACGATTTCTACATCCCAGATGCCAAGCAGTTAATTACTGAAAATGATGTACCTGTGGATAATTTTGCATCTGAAAAACAACAACGTCTCTTGGTTGGCACTCTTTACAGTTCGTTGCAAAACCAAATTTTGTTAGCTGCTGCGAATGTTGGTATCTATTATACAGACTTTCAGCCTGCCATAGTCCCAGACATATTTTTAAGCTTAGAGGTACAAGTACCGCAAAATTGGTGGGAAAAACAAAACCGTTGTTACATGATTTGGCGTTTTGGTAAACCTCCAGAAGTTGCGATTGAGATTGTTTCCAATAAAAAAGGTAATGAGTTGGGGGAAAAGCTAGAAATTTATCAGCGGTTGCGAGTAAGTTATTACATTGTGTATGACCCGACAAAGCAATTAGGAAAAAAAGAACTCTATATTTATGAATTGCGGGGAATGCGCTATTTTGAAACCTCAGAAACTTGGCTCGGACAAGTCGATTTAGGTGTGACTATTTGGGATGGTATGTTTGAAGGTAGGCAAGATACTTGGTTACGTTGGTGTTACCAAGATGGTTCTATTTTACTAACAGGTGATGAACGCGCTAATAATGCCGAACAACGTGCTGACAATGCCGAACAACGTGCAGAAAGTGCCGAACAACGCGCTCAAAAATTAGCAGAAAGGCTACGTTCAATGGGTATAAATCCAGATGAATTGTAGTTTTAATTGAAAGTATGTAGATATATTTAATTATTTTCTACATCGAAAGCAATAAGTAGTAATTTAGAACTTCAATAAAAAAACCCGGTATATTGAAAATACTGGGTTAATTTTTTCGTAATTGTAATTATTGATTAATATATTCTTCAATCGCAGCTTTCCAAACCAAATAAGCTTGTCCATTCAAATGCAACCCATCTGTCGTATATTTTGCATCCAATTGCCCTTGTGAATTGAGTAAATGAGAGAAAATATCTATATATTGATAGCCAAATTCTTGCGCTAATGCTTTTAACTTCAAATTTAATTTAATCACGTTTTGATTATCTTGCCAAAATATATAAACTTGGTTATTCACAGGCAAAACGCTTTGTATAAAAATTTGTGTATCTGGTATTATCGTTTGAAACTGCACCACAATCTCTTTATAGCCTGCGACTGTCTCATCAATAGTTTTTTGGTTCTTGCGTACTTAACGTGCTAAATTAATATTATAATGCCAAGAAAGTAAAGCTCTAATTTCAAAATTACGAAAATTTCTGAAGCCAAATCCACTTCGCTTTATTAACTTTAATTTATTATTAATTCCTTCGACAATG
>JANNFJ010000463.1:0-10570 GCA_031379725.1 Calothrix sp. OTE_75_metabat_31 | reverse complement strand
CGGGCACGCTGCGCGAACGCACTACCCCTCAGAACTTTTGGCATGGAGTACTAGTGATATATGTTATTAATTTTGACCTTTTCGAGAAGACCAGATGCCCGACAACTCCTGCGAAGTCGGGGATCTAATTCTCACGATTTGTCATCATAAGTAATGCGCGTTTACTAACAAAATAAGGGGATTTACTTTTACCCATTACAACATGTAAGGTATCCTGATTACAAATGTAGCCCCAGCCCCAGGTGAAGAAATACAATCAAGAGTACCTCCGTGATTTTCTGTAATAATTTGGTAGCTAATCGATAACCCCAAGCCAGTACCTTTACCCTCTGGCTTAGTAGTAAAAAAAGCATTAAATAGTTTCTGTCGAACCTCTTCGCTCATTCCCAAACCATTATCACCAATACTAATAGTTACCCAAAGTATTTCGATATAAGTGCGAATGGTAATTTGATTATTAATTTCCTCGTACTTTTTCCCTTGATTCGATTCTTCGAGTGCATCAATAGCATTTGCCAACAAGTTCATAAACACCTGGTTGAGTTGACCGGGATAACATGCACATGGTGGTATATCTCCATACTCTTTAACTATCTCAATCGCTGGACGTTGTGGTGTAGCTTTAGTGCGATGCGACAGTATCATTAGGGTTGTTTCGATACCTTCGTGAATATCTACCTCTCGATGTGCATTGCCATCATTACGCGAGAAATTGCGTAGAGACTGCATAATATCTATGATGCGGATAGTCCCTAATTGCATGGAGTTGATTATCTTGGGTAGGTCTTCGATCAGGAACTCTAAATCAATTGTTTTGGCATCTTCAGCGATTTGAGGTACTGTTTGAGAGTGTTGTTGATACAGTTGCAGGTGATTAATTAAATCGCTGATATACTGTTGGGCATGTGCGAGATTACCATTAATAAAGCTAACAGGGTTATTGACCTCATGGGCAACACCTGCAACTAGCTGTCCCAAAGAGGAAATTTTTTCGGTATGGACGAGTTGAGTTTGGGTTTGTTGGAGTTGAGTGAGTGCTGCTTGTAGCTGCTGCGACTTTTCTTGTGCTTTTGCGTAGAGACGAGCATTCTTGATTGTAATGGCAGCTTGGGAGGAGAGTATCTTAATCAGTTCCAACCGTGCTGGGGTAAATGCACCACTAACTAAATTATTCTCTAAGTAAAAAATCCCAATCAGTTGACTTTGAGAAATAATGGGTACGCACAGAATCGATTTACACTGGTGTTGTTGGATGTAGGGGTCTGTGCTGGCAATCGGGTTAATAGTGGCATCTTGGATTACTAGCGCTTCTTGGGTTTTTGTGATATAATTAACTAGCTTTTGGGGAATATCAAAGCATTCGGCAATTGGAATCGATTGTTGAATGTTATGAGAATCGCTACCCTCAATTGCTTCGACAAAAAATTGGTTATCTTTTTCGAGAATTAAACAGCCTTTTTGGGCCCCAGCATTTTCTAAAATAATATGCAGAAGCGTCAGTGAGAGGTTTTCTAAGTTAATTTCGCTGCTAATTGCGGTTCCTGCTTTGATGACTGTAGCTAAATCCAGAATTTGACTGGTATTAGTTGTGCTGATTGTTGTACTAGCAATTGTCGCTGTAATGGTTGTTTTGTATTTATCTTCAGTTTGAACGGTATTACGAATAATTAAACTGGGGTAACGTTTTTCTAAATCGTGAACCTTAGCAAAAGCACCCCATTTAATATAACCGTAGTAAGCATCAGTCATATAGGTTTTAGCGATTTTTTGCTTGCCGATAGCAAGGTAAAATAAAGCTGCACGTTCGTTGGCAAGTGCTTCTTCTTGGACATAACCGTTTTCTACTGCTCCTGCGATCGCTTTATCGTAAAAATCCATTGCTTGATGGTTTTGACCCAACACCCGATATTTTTCTGCTTCCACCAAGTCATATTTATGCTGGAAATTCATTGGAGCATGTCGTGCCCAAAGTTGCATTTTTTCTTGATTAGCTTGGACTTTTGCAAGTATTTCTTGTTGCGAAGTCTTAGACGAATTGAAATCTACAGCTAATTGTGCCAGGGAATCGTAGAAATATAAAATTTGAACATGGAGATGTCCGGGCAATACGTCCAAATACTTAAAAACATACTCGGCATTTTCTACAGCTTGAGCATATTCCCCAAACAAATAACAAAGGATGAGTTTATTAATATAAAAAAAGTAGAGACTAATTCGGTTATTGGCTACCAAAAAAAGCGGTAGCATGGTTTGTTCATTCCACGCTTTACCAACCAAAAGACATGGGTCATCAGCTTGACCCAGTAAATTTAAGACAACCTGTTGTAAAACTTGCTGGGAATTTAAAACTGTTATTTGCCCAAATTTAGTTAAATCATCGTTAATAACGACTATTTCCCGCTCTAGGAAAGCTAAATCCACACCACCAAAATAGGAATATTGACAACGTTGCATTACCGCAGCACTTGCAAATTCCAAATCCCCGTTTTCGACCCCGCTATAATAAGCTTCTTGCAATAGTGGCAACGCTTGTAGAACATGCTGTTTTATATGTATTGCAGTGACAGCTACGACTTCAAATGTCTTTGCTTTAATTTCCAGAAAGTTCAACTGTTCTACTAAATTTAAAGCTAAGTTTCCAAATTGATAACTACCTTCAATATCGTTAACACCTTGCAAAATCATCCCGTAACAGACATAACTGAAAGCTGAGAAAGAAGCGTTTCCATATTGTAGCGATAACTGCACTTGAGTTAATATCGTCAGCGGGAAAAATATCGGCATAGCAATAATACTTGGAGTTGCTATACTAGCTAATATCCTCATCGCTGCTAGTTTGCGGGTATCGGTCATCAATGGCAAATTCATTAAATCGGAAACGGATTTGCCTTCTAAGCAAGCTACAGTTTTTAATAATGCTTCCTCAATATCTAAGGGAGTCGGTGCTTTTGGTAATTTAATCTCAAATAACTCTAGTATTTCTAACCCCAATTTAATAGCTTCAATAAATTTGCCTTGCGCTATATAAGCTTGGATTTTGATTTCATAAACTTTTACTTTATCTAAAATCGTTTTCGCTTTTTCTAAGACTATTTTAGTCCATTGCTCCATCGCATCAAAATTGGCTGTTAAAAAAGCTGCTTCTGCTGCTAACTCGTACAATGTAAGCGTCAATTCGTACTGATACCAACTATCAGCAGGTAAAAGCTCTAAACCAGTATTCAAATACTTAAATGCTCCCTCATATGCAGCAGCAGCTTTAGCTTTACGTCCGGCAATTAAATTTAGTTCGGCTAATTCATACTTCTCCGACTCTTGAGTTAGTGTGTCAATTCCCACATTTAACTGATTGACAATATCAAAAATAATATTCGATTCTAGTTCTTCTTTCGGGGTATTTTTTAAAAGTAATCGACCAATTTTTAAATGAGTTTCTTTCTTTTCACCATCGGGAATCAAGGAATAAGCTGCTTGTTGCACTCGGTCGTGTAAAAATCGATATGTTACCCGGTTTTCATCAAAACCAAATGCCTCTAATTCCTCCGCAGCAAATAGCAACGGCATTTTATATTCATTATTAAGTGGTAACACCAAACCCTGTTTTAAAGCAGGTTGTAAAACTACCGATACGTTAAATTTTGCGTTCAATTCGACATTATTACTTACGGTTGCTAATACAGATTCACTAAAGCTAGCACCAATACAAGCTGCAAACTTTAACACTTGTTGTGTATCTTCGGGTAATTTTTGAATATTTCCCGCAACCAATTCCACAACACTTTTATCAGCAATTCCCGTCTTTTGGATATCTTGAATATTCCACTGCCATTGACCTTGAGAAAAATTAAATACTAATAGTTGTTCTTGATACAGTGTTTTTAATAATTGAGTCAGAAAAAAAGGATTACCTTGAGTTTTATTAAATAGTAGCTCGGCAAATTCTTTTACAGCTTGGTCTATCTTATCTTCTTGATTTTGAGAAATAGCAAAGACCGAATCAGGTTTCAAAGTATCGACTACAATCTGCTGTATATGAATCGGCATTAACGGACGCAAAACAACATTATTAATAATAGTCCCTACCTTCTCAATTTCCTCTAATGTTTTCACCAAAGGACGGTTCAAACTAACTTCATTATCTCGGTATGCTCCAATCAACAAAAAATATTTACTATCTACACTTGTTGTTAAAAGTTGCAATAACTTTAATGAAGCCGAATCTGCCCATTGTAAATCATCCAAAAATAAAACGAGAGGGTGTTGTGGTTGCGTAAAAACTTGAATTAATTGTTGAAAAACTCGATTAAAGCGATTTTGTTCTCCTGTTGCTCCTAACTCCGTTAATTTTGGCTGTTCACCAATTATCAATTCCAATTCGGGGATAACATTAATAATAACTTGCCCATTTGTACCTAAAGCCGACAATAATTTCTCTTTCCAAATTAAGAGTTTCTCTGCATCTTCTGCGAGCAATTGTCGCATTAAAGATTGAAAAGCTTGTATTACAGAGGCATAAGGTACACTTCTCCCCAATTGGTCAAACTTTCCACTAATAAAATAACCCTTTTCTCGAACAATCGGTTTATGAACTTCATTAACTAAAGAAGATTTACCAATTCCAGAGTAACCAGAAACAAGGATAATTTCGCTATTACTCATAGCAACACGTTCAAATGCTGATAATAATGTTATAACTTCTTGTTCCCGTCCATAGAGTTTTTCCGGAATATTTAATTGTGCCGAAGAGTCATAAAGTCCCGGTCGAAAATCGGCAATTGTACCTGTAGTTTGAAATTCTTGCCAACAAGTTTCTAAATCAACTAACAACCCCCCTGCACTTTGATAGCGGTCTTCAGCATTTTTTGCCGTTAATTTCGCAACAATATCGCTGATAACTTGCGGTATTTCCTCACTTTTAACTTTGACGAATGGTGCTTCTTTAGCAATATGACAATGAATTAATTCCAAAGGGTCATTACTTGCAAACGGTAATTGCCCCGTCAACATTTCATAAAATGTTATCCCCAAAGCATAAAAATCACTACGGTAATCAACCATACGATTCATTCTTCCTGTTTGTTCGGGTGATATATACGCTAACGTTCCTTCTAATTGGCTAATATTCAGCGGTTGTAGGATTTCTTGATAAAGACGTGAAGCAATACTAAAATCCGTAATTTTACACTCAAGCGATTCAGGATTAATAATAATATTACTAGGTTTGATATCTTTATGGATAATCCGGTAATTGTGGAGCGATATTAAAGATTTAACTATTTGTAAAGCAATCTTCAAGAAAATTGATAATGATAATTTTTCTTCATTAAGATATTGTTTTAAACTTATACCCCCAAAATCTTCTAAAACCAATAGAAGACGGTTTTGATAAGTTTCTAATCTTAAAACAGTAACTACACCTTCCAAATCCAGATTCGCTGTAATGCTATATTCATGCTTAATACGGGCAATTTGCTCCAAAGTTGGATATTCTGCCTTTAAAACTTTGAGAATAACTGGTTTAAGGTTTGCTTGTGACAGTCCCCGATAAACAATTGTGTTTAAACCTTCATCAATTACTTTAGTAATATCGTAACCAGGTATAGTCAAAATCGGCATCATAATTTAACCTCAAGTTCTACATACTTGTTGTTCCTCCTCATATAGTTCCCACTTACAAGGTTAAATTTAACACCCGAAAGTGCTTTGTTAATAAGAGTACTATTAAATTTGATCAATGCATGACCAACCGTTAAATTTAGAACCCCGACAGATGTTACAAAGTCGGGGTTCAATATGTCAATAGACATTTCCATAAATAAACTATGCGTTACCCAAAATCCTTGTAGAGACGCGTTCGCGTAGCGTGCCGCTTCGGCAAATTTCGCGTCTCTACATTTTTTTTCGGAGATGTCTAATATTAAATCTCTTCTTCTCTTCTCTGTGCCACGCCAGGTGCTGCAACGGGGGGAACCCCAACGCCAGATTACTCAACGGGGGGAACCCCCGCACGCAACTGGCTCCGCAACGCACTGGCTTCTCTATGTCTGTGTGGTAATTATTCTTACCATTAATATTAGTAAAATGGACTACTACCTCCCTAACTCGTGCCGATTAGGGATAGTCAAAAGGTTTCTATTTTTCGTTATCCCATCAGTATTGCAAAAGAGAGAACATAAAATATTAACCACCAGCTGCAAATGTCGCTAAAATCAATACTGAAAGCAAAATACCGGGGGTAAGTAAACCAACTAACATTAAAAGGTCGTGAGTACTCATTATTTTTACCTATTGATAGTATCTGTTTCGACTTTAATCATTCCAATACGAATTTGACCAATTTTGCAGTAAGATTAATAATTTTTTAATTTTTAAGATTTATTCTGGTTGTGCAAGTCCTGTTAAATGTTGTGCTGCTTCGGTGCTATTTAACCCCTTACTTTGAATCAAAACACCAAAATTACCCAGTCCCATCGGGTCTAAAAGCTGCTGCAACGAATCTCGACGGCGGAGCATATCTGAAAGTGGTATCTTGGAGTAAGAAAGAGACGCTATACGCGAGCCTAACCCCAATGCCATCAAAAATAATCCCTGCTGGGTAAAGCCGATATTATCCAAACCGATTCTCGCACCCCATCGCTCCAATCCCGTAAAATCAACGTGGGTTGTAATATCCTGATTCCCAACCAAAATAAAAGGATTATCGTGACGCTGATGCTGATAATAACATTGCAGCGTTCCCTGAGTCCGGCGAGGATTGTAGTAACGACCCTCTGAATAACCATAATCAATCGTCAGCACATACCCTCGTTCTAAACGGTTTGCAACTTGACTCAACCACTCCAATGCAGCTAAATTGACTTCACTGCGATATTCATCAGGGTAATTATTTATATCTAATTCAATTAGTTGAAAATACTCTCCAAGTTGCGGTGTCGAGGGTTCCCCTGTTACTTCCAAAAATCCAATACTTGAATCTTTACTAGCTGGGGTAGGGTCAAGTGTGACATAAATCTCGCATAACTTCCCACCTTCGATTACAAACTGATGCACTGGTAAAGCATCGACCAACTCGTTTGAAAAAATACATCCAACTACCGAATTACTCGGAATTTCTTCCAAATTACACCATCGGACAACAGCAAAACCTAATAACCGTCGTTGCTGTTGTTCCCTCAAAGCTGCTGATTTTTCAACAACAATGTATTCAAGTGCTGAATATAAATCATCGTGATTTTGTCGAAGATAATTTAAAATATCTGCTGCTAAAAATCCTTGTCCTGCACCCATCTCAACCAGCGAAAACCGTCCTGGTTTGCCCAAAATCTCCCACATCTGGACAAATTGTACCGCTAGCATTTCCCCAAAATCTACACCCAAGTGAACCGAAGTGAAAAAATCCCCTTCCTTGCCGATATTAATCGCTTGATTGGTATAGTAGCCAAATTCCGGATGGTATAACACCATTTCCATATATTCGGCAAAAGTTATCTGCCCTTCGGTACTTGTGTTAATGCAGCGTGTGATAGCATTACATAAATTTTGGTTGGAATCCATAAAAAATCGTCGGGGCACGTAAACATATAATTTCTGATTACTACAAGTATATTCCTGTATCCACCCAGATAGAGCTATGATTAGTTTTAAATGCAAATAGTTATTGATGAAAAAACTTAGAAAATAGTTCAAAGTTATTTTTCATCGGCTTTATTTTCAAGTTAGCTGCGAGTAATATGATTCCAGATACGAATTGGCAAATTTACACGTTATTATCTTTACTTTTATATGGTTTGTGGGGATTTTTGAGTAAATTTGCAACCAATTACATCGACCCAAAAGCTACATTAATCTATGATATTGCTGGTAGTATATTAGTTGCTTTAGTATTAGTTTTTACCAATAACTTTCGCTGGCAAGGCGATATTCGTGGAGTCTCCTACGCAATTTTAATCGGTATTGCTGGGGCTGTAGCCACTTTATGTTTTTTGATAGCAGTCAGCAGAAGCTCGACTTCAGTTGTCTTGGGCATCACTTCTTTATACCCAGTAGTCACTGTTGCTTTAGGATTCTTTATCCTCAAAGAACCAGTTTCCTTACGTCAAGGTTTTGGTATTGTACTAGCAATCGGCGCTTTATTCTTGTTGTCTTCAACAGATTCGTAAATTAGACTTCTATCTAATTAGTCTTAAAACCCAAAATTGCTCTCTTCGGATTCTCAAAAACAATGTATGTGAAAAATCAAAATTAATCAATAAATAATCTTGTTTTTTTGCATTGCATTATTTTTTATTTTAGGTATTAAGATGAATCCGCTGTAAAATGCAAGGAGCAGTTGCTAGGGTATTGGCAGCTTGTTGCATTTGGTTAATATTCAATTCAGACCAAATCCGTGGTGACCGACAGTGATGTGCTACTAATAATCCCCACAACCCCGCCGGGATGAGGACGGGTACAACTAAGTTGGCGCGAACTCGTAGATTGCGGAGAAAATCCCGGTGACAACTGGTAATTTCCTCGGTTTCAATATCCGCGATCGCACGCACCCTTCCTGCCAAATATAGCGCTGCATACTCGTCATTAAAACATTGGTCGGGGCCAGTGGAACCAAGAATCGAAAATTCTTCCGAACTCAACGCTTCAAACGTGACCTGACCGTGCCACTGTTCGTAAAAATAATATAAAACTATCCGGTCAACTTGGAGCGATTCTTGAAGTTCGTCAACTGTTTGTTTTACTAATGTATCCCGTTCTATTGTTTTGCGAAGCCGAAATAGTACTGTTTGCAAACCCCGTTCTGGAGAACGACTATTTTTCTGGTCAAATTCTGATGACATCATTTATATTGGTTTATTTAGTAATAATTGGGATTATCTGAATTTTTCTAATTTGAAATAATACCTTAATCAATAGTATTTAGATACTTGTCTAAATAGAGTTTTTTTGTAATTGTCTTTTAATTTTAACAAATTACTTCTCCATATAGTCTTTCTCAATCTAGTACCCCACCACATTAATTTTGAGGGGGTGAATAAACTTAAAATTTATTTCTTTGTGTTCTACCCTGCAAGAACGCGTACAGCGTGTATGTGGTTCATTCTCTTACCCCTCACACTCTATGTAGTGAGGTATTAATAAGATATAACAAGTTTAAACCAATACTGTGTCGGTTTTGAGGAAATCAGAAACCCGGTTTTTTAGAAAAACCGGGTTTCTAGACCTCTTGACTATTTTTAACCAACAAGTATTGAAATCTGGACGAGCATAAAGATACAAAATTTAGAAACATAAAAATTTAACAATAATTTTATTTAATTAGTTTTTATAAATTAAATTACTTTATATTGAGCATAAAAAACCCCGACTTCTTCAAGTCAGGGATATAGATGTGTTAATAATTAGGCAAAAATTATCGGTCTACCGAACCCATAATAATGTCGATACTGCCTAAAATGACGACAATATCTGCAACCTTCACACCTCTAAGCAATTCCGGCAAAATTTGCAAGTTATTGTAATCAGCCGCACGAATTTTCCAGCGAGAAGGAAACACATTATCATCGCCAACTAGATAAATTCCTAATTCACCTTTACCGCTTTCAACACGCGAATAAATTTCACCTTTAGGAATCTTAAACGAAGGCGAAACCTTCTTCGCCACATACTGGTAGTCAAAATCATCCCATTCCGACTTTTTACCCGCAGCTAAACGCTTGGCTTCGAGATTTTCGTAAGGGCCGCCAGGAAGTCCTTTGATGGCTTGGCGAAGAATTTTGATGGATTCGCGCATTTCCCGCATTCGCACCACATAACGCGCCATACAGTCGCCGCCGGTTTCCCATTGCACGTCCCAATCGAAATCATCGTAGCATTCGTAGTGGTCAACCTTTCGTAAGTCCCACTTCACACCACTAGCGCGTAACATCGGGCCCGAAAGACCCCAGTTAATCGCTTCATCGCGGGTAATAGTACCAATACCTTCGATTCGACGGCGGAAAATTGGGTTATTTGTGACCAATTTTTCATATTCATCGACCTTGGGTATGAAATAGTCGCAGAAATCCAAACATTTATCAATCCAACCGTAGGGCAAATCGGCAGCGACACCACCCACCCGGAAATAGTTGTGATTGACCATGCGGTAACCCGTTGCAGCTTCCCACAAATCGTAAATCAATTCCCGTTCGCGGAATTGATAGAAAAAGGGAGTCTGTGCCCCAACGTCAGCCAGGAACGGGCCGAACCACAGCAAGTGGTTAGCGATGCGATTCAATTCCAACATGATGACGCGGATATAACTAGCGCGTTTGGGAACTGTTACCCCTGCAAGCTTCTCTGGAGCATTTACAGTTACAGCTTCGTTAAACATCCCAGCAGCGTAGTCCCAACGGCTAACGTAGGGAACGTACATGATGTTAGTACGGTTCTCAGCGATTTTTTCCATACCCCGGTGTAGGTAGCCAATCACCGGTTCGCAGTCAACACAGTCCTCACCGTCGAGGGTGACAATTAACCGCATAACCCCGTGCATTGAGGGGTGGTGCGGTCCCATGTTCAGCACCATCGGTTCGGTTCT
>JANNFJ010000434.1:0-2829 GCA_031379725.1 Calothrix sp. OTE_75_metabat_31 | reverse complement strand
AATTTGGGGCGCGCCCTGAATCTTGCTATATTAATTATCTCCCCCTCCCACGCGGCCCCCACTACGAAATATTTTTGTTGCAGTTACGAATACTGCCAGAAACAGTCGAATTAGAGTCTTTGGACTAAAAAATCAAAGACTCAGCAATTCGATATGATGGTTCTAAGCTTCCTATTCCTAACTCAAAGATTTTTACTATGGTTTCGACACCCGAAATTTATCAAGGACAGTTTGGCGAATTTACCATTGAACAAAGCGATCGCACTAGCGTCATTATCTACCGTGCTGGCTTGATGGCGGCTGCAGTCAGCTTTGCGATCGCAACAATTATAATTTTATTTAACAATAACCCCAATATCTACCCCTATTTAACACCGCTATACACTTTATTTGCTCTTGGTCTTGGTGTTAGCTTGCTAAGTATCCACATATATATGGCAGCCTTACACCGCGCTATCCAAGCCTTCTGGGTAATTGGTGCGGTTGCTGCCTTCTACGTCGGACATAGTGACCCGCAACCATTTGCCGTCACTGTTTACACCCACCCTTTATCCATCTTAGGAATCGGTTTCACCTTCGCTGCACTTACAGGTATTTTTATCAAAGAAGCCTTTTGCTTCAACCGTTTGGAAACGAAAATCCTTACCCCCATTGTGCCAATACTGCTATTAGGACATTTAATCGGCTGGTTACCGATGGATGGAGAACGGGTGTTATTAGCTATTTGGGCGATTTTATTTGTAGTATTCGCCGGACGCAAAGCAATCCAAGCGATTCCTCCGGATATTGGAGATAAATCGGTGTTCGCGTATTTGAAGGGTCAAATAAAAGCACCAGTAAATGCGTAGTAACACAGGGCAACGAAAAAAACGTCTTCAAATTAAACTAGTTCAACGGCGACAAATGTGGACTTTGACTCTTGAGGGTTGGGTAATTGTAATTGTACTTATCATTAGCTTATTTGTATTTGCAGTTACTCATATTCAACCATTTCTCGCCGTTACTTCCCCAGTTAAAGCCGATATCTTAGTTGTTGAAGGATGGATTGATGACAACGGACTTAAACAAGCTTTAGCCGAGTTTGAACGCGGTTCCTATCGTCAAATCATCACTACGGGAATTCCTTTACAAAGAGGATATTACTTATCCCAATACAAAGATTTCGCCAACCTTGCAGCAGCTACCCTCGAAGCAATGGGGGCAGACAAAAGTAAAATTATACCAATTCCTACACCGGGCGTACTCAAAGACAGAACTCAGGCATCAGTGTTGGAATTGAAGAAATGGTTGGTTAATTCCCAGCAAAACTCACGCCAAAAGATTGAATCAATCAATCTTTTCAGCGATAACGTTCATTCCCGTCGTAGCTGGATGATATATAAAAAAATACTCGAACCAAAAATTAAAGTCGGTGTAATTGCAGCCAAAAAAGATAATTACAATCCGAAACGCTGGTGGGGTTCGAGTGAAGGTGTGCGGATGGTGCTGCCGGAAGCCATAGGATATATTTATGCATTATTCAAATCGAATTAAGGAAGTAAGGATGTTATTCAAAGTATTAGTAAGTCCCCAATAACGGAATTACCCTAGTTTTCAATAAGTTAATTAAATCAGTATCCATATAATCGTAGTCATCGGGTATATCCAAACAAATAACTCGCTTACCTTTAAGAAACGGCTTGAATTTCTTTGATAGCTTATTTTTATGCATTTTCTCCATCACAAAAATAATATCAGCCGATTCAATCATTTCTCTCGATACAGTCACTTCCGCATCATGATTTAACCCTGCCGATTCGACTTCCAGCCCTTCATATTCCGAAAAAACCGCCTCAGCAGTGGGACTCCTCAATTTATTTTGACTACATATAAATAAAAGCTTTTTCATACATAAATTAGTCGTAGGGGCGGGGTCTCCCCTTCCCCTTGCCATTCCCATATTCGCAACCATATTAAATATTACCCCCAATTTGTTTAAAATTCGGTTTAACCTACGTGTATTTCTTTAATCAAATAACAATCCGATACAAAAACAAAAATATAAAGGGCACAACATTGTTGTGCCCCTACGAATGGTTAATTTTTCCTCAACAATAGTGGACTTACACCATCTCCGACTGCATCATTGGTTGAGGCTGCGGCTGGAACATAAACAACGAATAAACCACATCACGGCGAATATTGGTCATCATATCCAAGAACAACTCATAACCCTCGCTCTTGTATTCAATTAACGGGTCTTGCTGTCCATAGCCCCGTAATCCTACTGACTCGCGCAAAGCATCCATAGCCTGCAAATGCTCGCGCCATAATGTATCGATACGTTGCAAAATAAAGAAACGTTCGGCTTGACGCATCAAACCAGCTTGAATCTGGTCAATCTCCGCTTCCTTCATATCGTAGGCAATACGTACCTGTTCGTGTAGAAAAGCCTTGATTTCGGTCATCGACATATCAACCAACTGGTCGGGTTGCAAATCGGACAGTAAGTAAACAAACTCCTTAACCTTTTCCACCAACTTATCGAGTTCCCATTCTTCCGAAGGCAAATCGAGGTTAATGTAAAAATCAACGATGTCGTCCATCGTTTTCTCCGCGTACTTAATAACCTGTTCCTTCAAATCCTGCCCTTCCAAAACCCGACGACGTTCGGCATAAATTGCTCGACGCTGGTTATTCATTACCTCGTCGTACTCAAATACCTGCTTCCGAATATCGTAATAATAAGTTTCGACCTTTTTCTGTGCCCCTTCCAAACTGCGAGTCAACATCCCCGACTCAATCGGCATATCTTCCTCAACCTGGAAAGCATTCATCAAAGCTGCCACG
>JANNFJ010000430.1:0-3628 GCA_031379725.1 Calothrix sp. OTE_75_metabat_31 | reverse complement strand
CGTAAACGGTTAAATGAATTTGCTAAACTCTATCCAGATACAAAGAATGCTTTAGCTCAATGGTATCGATTATTAAAGAGAAATGAGTTTACCTCGTTTGTTGAACTCCGCGAAATGTTTTCATCAGCAGATCAAGTCGGTAAATTGACTGTATTTAATATTGGTGGCAACAAAGTTAGGCTCATTACCGCAATTCACTACAATCGTCAAAAAGTTTATATCCGTGCTGTTTTAACTCATGCAGAATACGATGAAGGAAAATGGAAGGAATAATGCAAAGTTTAAATATCAAAAGCACTATTACTGCTTGGTCATCAATTGCCGAAAACGTTTTTGTTCCTCACACCGAAGAGGAATATCAGCGTTTGGTGGAGATGCTTGATTTTCTTATCGATGAAGTCGGTGAAGACGAAAGTCATCCACTTGCGTCTTTAATGGAAATTATCGGTGTTTTAATCGAAAACTACGAAACTGAGCATGTTCCTGAGTTAGACGAAGTTGCTTAAAAATGTGCAAATGAGTCAGATTAATTATGCTGCTATGTCCGACAAAGAGTTAAAACAGTACTTTCTCCAACATCGTGAAGACAAAGTAGCTTTTCAAACTTATCTAGATAGGCTAAATACACGTCCACGTCAAATCATCACAATTGTGGACGATCCTGATTTTGATGCCAAAATCGAAGCAGCAATTTTACGGCAAATTCAAGCAGCAGATAGTAATGGGAAATGAGAATTTATACTAAAAATGGATAAAAATTAAACTTTTAAAATGCCTATTAGCACTTAGTGGTAAGCTTTTGGCTAATAGCGTTCCCGATCGCGTTCGATCCCAGATTTAATGATTTTTTGAAATAGCGCATCGGGTAAAAGCTTCCGCATTGCCAGCAGCAACCCAGCGTTACCACCCGCAGGATAGCGCAATTTCCAACTCCTATCGCATACTGCACGATAAATTACCTGCGCTGTAACCAATGGTGGTGAACCGACTTCAGGATTTTGCATTTGCGGCAACACAGACGCAACATAGTCATCATAATCAGTCAATCCTGGTTTTTGAGCAACTGCCATCGAACGGCTATAAAAGTCAGTTTTTATCGGTCCGGGTTCAATGATTTTAACTTTAATATTGAAGGGCTTAAGTTCGTATTGAAGGGATTCAGAAAAACCTTCCACTGCCCATTTTGTCGCATGATAAGGGCTGTATAGTGGAAACGCCATTTTTCCACCAATCGAAGCAATATTTACTAATATACCCTGCCGCCGTTCCCGAAAATGTGGCAAAATAGTACGAGTCACTGCCATTAGTCCAAAAACATTGGTTGCAAATTGCCGTTCAATCTCTGCGGAGGAACAAGCTTCAAACGCGCCAACTAAGGCATAACCAGCATTATTTACAAGTACATCGATTGCGCCATACTGAGCAATGCCGAGGTCAATAGCACTTTGTATTGTCTCTAGCGAGGTAACATCTAGGGGCAAACATAAAACATTTGGTATCTGCAACAATGGGTTATTTTTTTCGGGCTTTCGCATTGTCGCAATTACATTCCAGCCCTTGTTTTGAAAGATTTTTGCAGTTTCCAAACCAATGCCTGAAGATGCACCTGTAATTAATACCGTTCTATTTTGTTTGTTGGGCATACGTGAAAATTTTATCCGGTATTTTAAGATTACTTAACTTATTCTTAGAGTATTCAAATTAAAAAAATATCCAAGGAGGAGGCTCGTAAGATAGGCGTCTCGCCTGTCTTATAAATCACAGACAGGCGAGATGTCTATCCTACGGGATCATTTATTTTTATTGGATTACTCTTATTGCAAACAAATTAATTGTAATAATACGATGTAAGAGACTGTTTATTATTGGATTAAATAATCAACAGCTTCTTTACGAGCGAATTAAAAATAGTATGATGCCAATAAGCGAACCTACAAGTAGCACCATACTGCTAATAGAACTAATACCAAACCCAACCATTCGCTTAGAGGCAGCTTGGTAATATCCCCAAGCGTAAACAATACGACCAATTAACCAAACTGCACCAATACCTGCACCCCATAGTGGGTTGACATAGAGAGAAAACAACCATAAAACAGGCAAGAAAAAAACCGTCTGCTCTAAAGTATTTTGCTGAACGCGCAGCACTCGTTCAAAATTAGGGTCTCCCGTCATTTGAGGGGGTGACACCTTATACTTCGCTCTGGCTCTACCGACATTAATTGTGATGACCAGGTAGAGCAACATAGTCAGGGCAGTTACTAAACTCGTCCAAGGTAGCATGTCAAAATCCTCACTCTCTAAAGTCAATTTTACATGTATTAGAGCTTTTACAGAAACCAGCCCTAAAAGCGTCCAAGTTATAGAAATCTAAGTTGGCATGTATATATACTTATGCTTTAATTTAACTATATCGATGAACAAGGTTATTTTTTATACATTTTATGTCAGCGAACAAAATTATTTTCACTACCGCATTAACTGGCTTACTTTCGCTCTCGTTTCCAGCTG
The DNA here is from genome assembly GCA_031379725.1 of Calothrix sp. OTE_75_metabat_31. Taxonomy (GTDB): domain Bacteria; phylum Cyanobacteriota; class Cyanobacteriia; order Cyanobacteriales; family Nostocaceae; genus JANNFJ01. The sequence continues at coordinate 1,117 of JANNFJ010000430.1, read as the reverse complement.
AACGCTTGATTTTGGCTCAATCTCCACAAACTATACAAACTCAAACCACAGTCCTAGCTGTCGCCAAAGTCGGACTCGGAAAAATTCGTCCCGGTATGTCCGAACAACAAGTACGCAGCATTCTTGGAAAACCAACTAGCACTAAAACCAAATTTAGTCCAGGGGTTGGCGACAATATCAGAACGCTTCAATACCCAGATATGTCTTTATCCCTAGTTCCCCATGTAAATAAGTCGAAAAACTTCTTTGTTTACCAGTTCGTTACTCGCAGTCCAAAATTTCTGACTCCGACGGGGATTAAAGTTGGCGATACGCAATCCCAGGTAATTAAGGCTTATGGAAAACCTTATATATTGGAAGAAGGTAAATCTAACTTGTTAATATACGGGGTTGCTACTAGAGATAGCGCGATCGCATTCACATTCCGCATTGAAAAAAACCGCATCACGGAAATTCAGTACAGCGAACAGCTAGTCTAAGTCCTGTTTGGAATTGCGATATTACGGATACGCATCCTGCCGTAAAATAAAAAAGTCCGCTTTTCACGTTTCCAGCAATAGTAATGAGCAGCTACTTCCGCCCTTCTGTTGATGCAATGACAGGCTATATTCCCGGAGAACAGCCAAAACCGGGTACTAATATCATCAAGCTCAATACGAACGAAAATCCCTATCCACCTTCTCCTGCTGCAATGTCCGTGTTACGAAGTTTGGATAGTGAATGGTTGCGACGTTACCCAAACCCCTTTGCAAATGACTTTCGTGCCGCCATCAGCGAAGTATTAAATGTACCCATCGATTGGGTTATTGTTGGTAACGGTAGCGATGAAATCCTGAATATAGTTATCAGAGCTTGTGCAGAACAGCAGCGACCGATAGTATATCCTACACCTACCTATGTGCTGTATAAAACTTTGGCTCAAATACAGCCTGCTGAAGTTATAGAAATTCCCTACGGCGAAAATAATCGCTTACCGATTGCAGAATTAATTGCGGCAAACGGTGCTGTCACCTTCATTGCATCACCCAATAGTCCATCAGAGTTCTTTACTGTTATCGGCAGACCAGTGGAAATAGGACCTGCCAATCGTGCTGAATCAAAAGTATGAAAGAGCCAG
>JANNFJ010000885.1:0-5504 GCA_031379725.1 Calothrix sp. OTE_75_metabat_31 | reverse complement strand
TTGAAGCGATCGCGTTAGGGCTGTCAAAATTTCCACTAACTCTGTACCTACCCAACCTGATGAAATCGTTGGAGGTGTATTTGTTTGAATGCAATTAAGAAAGTGAGAGCAAACTTGTTTTAATGGTTCTGTTTTTTCTAATTCCAACACTTGCTGGGTCTGATTTATGGGAATATATTGATTTTCACGCAGTTCAAATTCGCCTTTTATCAGCGTTAATGGCGATAATACCGACATTTCATCAAAAATTAAGCTTCCCCGGCTGCCAACTACGCCCAATCGCCGCTGCTTATCATTATTTAACCAGCATAAATGTATATAAGCCTGAAATCCATCTGGATATGTCAGTGTCACCCAAACTAAATCGTGTAGGGGAGAGGGGGAAGACACGGGAGAGGGGGGAGATAGGAAAGGAGCAACCTCTCCTTGTCCTCCTTGTCCCCCTTGTCCCTCTTGTCCCCCTTGTCCCCCTTGCAGCCACACCGTACCAGTTGCCTGTACTTTCACGGGTAATTTTCCTAACCAAGTATTAAAAATTGCAATGTCGTGAATTGCTAAATCCCATAAAGCATCTACATCTTGGCGAACTGGCCCTAAATGGGTTCGAGTTGCATAACCATAGCGTAAATCTCCGATTTCACCTGCTTCTATCGCTACTTTCCCCCGCTCAACTGCCGGATGAAATAAATAAGTATGATCGACCATCAACACCCGATGTTGTGCCAATTGGCAAAGCGAGCGACATTCATTTGCATCGAGAGTCAAGGGCTTTTCGGCTAAAACGTGAAATCCCCACTTCAAGGCATCGCTAATTAAGGAATAATGCGTAACTGCTGGAGTCGCAATTATGACCGCATCGATTTTTGGCATTTGCTGTAATGCTTGCCAATCGGTTGTCAATACTACATCATCATCCAATTGATATTGTTTTTTAACAGTTTCTAGACGTTGGGGGTTTGGATCTACTATCGCTGCTAATTTCGCATTGGGATGTTCAGACACAACCCTTAACCAGTGAACACCCCAGCGCCCAACTCCAATTACTCCTATATTTGTTTGTGTCATTAATTATTTGTTAGTAGTTAGTGGTCAGTGGTCAGTGGTCAGTGGTCAGTGGTCAGTGGTTAACGGTTAGCGGTTAGTGGTTAGCGATCGGTGGTCAGTGGTTATTAAAAAGGACTACTAACTTTTGACAACTAACTACCTACTACTGACTATTAACTATTGACCACTGACAAATAACTAGTGACTACTAACTGAGTACTAACTTAGCTTATTGAGAATTGGGTTCGGGGTTATCACTATTATTAAGCGATAAAAATGCTACCTTTGCCGCTGCTTGTTCGGCTGCTTTAATCGAGCGTCCTTTGCCTTCGCCGAGTTTTTGACCGTGCAACCAGACTTCGGCCGTAAAACGTTCTTGATTGTGTTGTGCCTGATTAAATTCTATAACTCGATACTCTGGCAATACTTTATACTTCGCTTGCGTCCATTCTTGAAGAGCGGCTTTGTAATTGAGTCTCGCAGGGTCGAGACGAATTTCAGCAGCAAGGTCTTTGAAGTGGGGGTCTAACCAAGGATGAATAAGTTGAAGATTGTTGGTGCTGAGGTAAAAAGCACCGAGAACGGCTTCAAAGGCATCTGCAAGACGTGTTTCTTGTCCAACTCGATCGGTAATCGCGCTACCAGCGACAAGTAAATATAGTTCCAAACCATAGTAATGAGCAAGTTGGGCAAGAATGCGATCGCTTACCAAAATCGAACGAATCGCCGCAAAATCTCCAACTGGACAATCGGGGTAATTTTCCCACAGTACAACTGCTGCTGCCAATCGCACCACAGCATCGCCAACAAATTCCAACTGTTCGTAGTTTGCCGACTCAGAGGCGGTCGGATGTGTTAGCGCCATATCAAGCAGTTGCCATTTAATCGGCGCATCTACCGAAAGACCTAATTTTTTGACTAAATTTTCCAGTTGTCGCTGACGGCGCGGATACGCAAGAGACATTATTTATTGGTTATTGGTTAATAGTCAGTTGTCAGTTGTTAGCTGTTAGTTGTCAGTTGTTAGCTGTTAGTTGTTAGCTGTTAGCTGTCAGTTGTTAGCTGTCAGTAGTTAGCTGTTAGCTGTCAGTTGTTAACTGTCAGTAGTTAGTTGTTTTCTGGCGTTAGTTGTCAATTGTCAATAGTTAATTGTCCTTCGTAATGGCCGCGATCGCACTGTCTAAGCTGCTAATGACTACTGACCACTGACCACTGACCACTGACCACTGACCACTGACTACTGACACTGACAATTGACAAATAATAAAAAGAGAGAGAGCAGTTGTAAGCCGGGTTCTGTAATCTTCTGTAAAAACATTACATGTAACGCTTTTACATCGGATGACGGTTATCTATCTGGGATGCCTGTTACCAGGACACCTCTAGCGGCTCAATTTGCGAAACTGGTAAAAGACCAACCATAGTTCCATTACCTTGCTCCCAACCGGGGTTTACCGAGCCAGCACCTCTCGATGCTGCTGGTGCGCTCTTACCGCACCTTTGCACCCTTACCAAAAATAGTTATGAGTTATGAGTTATGAGTTATGAGTTATTAATTCCTAACTCTTAACTTTTAACTCCTAACTTTTTTGGCGGTATCTTTCTGTGGCACTATCCTCACGTTCGCACGCACTGGACGTTATCCAGCAAGTCTGGTCTTTCGGGAGCCCGGACTTTCCTCAAACTCGTCAACAAAGGACTCGTCTGTAACCGCCTGCGCCTACTCTCTCTCAATATCCAGTGTAGCCTTTCCTGGTGTTGGCTATAGTGATTGCATTTAGTTATCGAAAAATTGGGTTTAAAACCGAGTTGATTGCAAAATGCCGAAACTTAAAAGTTTGTTTTTTGCTTATAGCAGTTCCCAACCAGGTGAGGTACATTATGTAGGGGCGCTCCGGAGGTGCGCCCTTGTCTTGGTGCAAAATGGCTGTACCTCAGAAAGGTTGAGAAACGCTATAATAACCCGTTTTTAGGATTTATTAATAATCCGATAAGAGATTTAAGAGCGTTTTTGGTTCCAAGGTAAGGCATAAGTCCAAGGAAGCTTTTTGATTGTAAAGGGACAATTAATTATGCACATGGGTGGCACATTGACACCAGGAGCAAGACCAGCACGTACTTCTGATATTCTCAAAACTAGTTGCAGCGAAAACTCTAAGGTTGTTTCCTCGTTCATGAATTTTTTGAATAAAATCCGATTTGCTTTTACAGCATTTTTTTCCAATCCGGCGATATCGACAATTGCTTTTTTCGGGCTGTAAGTTCCAGTTGCTACATCGCGTTCAAACGTATTTTCAGAAGTAATTGTAGTGGTTAAGGTTTTTTCTGGAGCAACTAAACCTGGACTTTGCGGAACTCCCAAGTCACGGGTAATATCGGGTGATTTACGAATAACTCGCATTGATTGCTTGTTATGTTTAATCACGATGGAACTATTATCCCAATCAATATATATAGCAAGATTTTTCGACTTATTTTCAACAAACATCAATAATTCTTTGAGATCATTGAGTCCATAAGTCGCCTTTAATTTAAAGGAAATTCCTACATCATCTTGTAAATTTTGCTCTTTGAGTTGTTCGTCAACAACAGCTTTTTGAAGGGCAAAATTTATTTGGTCATCGATAGATTCAATCATGCGATTGAATGTATAAGATATACCAATGATGTAGAAAGTTAAAACAAATAAATTATTATCACCTGTTCGCATAAGCTTAAATATTTACTCCTCACGATAATTTTAAGTAATTATGGGCAGTAGTGTACCATTTATTTAATTGATGATGAGTTTTCCAGCCAACCGCGTCGCCAGAAAAAGAAGATTAGCGAGAGTGCGATCGCAGCCATTAGTCCTAAACAAAGTGGATACCCCCAACGCCAGTTCAATTCAGGCATATTATACGGTGATTTTTCGGTATTAAAATTCATCCCATAAATACCAGCAATAAATGTTAGCGGAATAAAAATAGAGGAAATCACAGTCAGTACTTTCATGATTTCGTTCATTTTATTGCTCACTGACGATAAATATACATCCATCAACCCGGAGGCTAACTCGCGGTAAGTCTCAACCATATCAATCACTTGTACCGCATGGTCGTAACAATCGCGCAAAGATAGCCGTACTTCATGGCTAATGAGATTGCCGCTATCACGAATCAAAGCGTTAATAACATCGCGTTGAGGCCAAATTGCCCGTCTTAGCTGTAACAATTCTCTGCGGACTTTATAAATTTCTTGCAAAGTACTGCGGGTCGGATTAACCATTACTTCTTCCTCTAAATCTTCAATACGTTCGCCGTATTTTTCTAAGACTGGAAAAAAGCCATCTACGATTGCATCGAGGAGCGAATACGCTAAATAATCGGCTCCATGTTTACGAATTATGCCTCGATTTAATTTGATTCGATGCCTGACTGGATTAAAGCAATCGCGTGTTGGTTCTTCTTGAATTGTTAATAAATAATGTTGCCCCAAAACAAAACTTACTTGTTCGCTGTGAAATCCACATTTCTTTTTTTTCGGTATTACCATGCGGGCAATTAACACAAGCTGGTCTTCATATTCTTCAAGCTTAGGACGTTCTGCCATGTTTACAACGTCTTCTAATACCAACCGATTTAATTCAAAAACTTCACCTAATGCATTAATAATTTCGAGACTACCCAATCCTTGGACATCAACCCAAGATACTGAATTTGTATCAAGAAATTCACCACATTCTTGGGGTGTAAGATTTTCTTTATCTATTAATTCGATTTCGTTGTAGTCAATCAGGCGAATTCTCGGCATTACTGCATCAGGGTCTATGTTAATAGTTCCCGGTATCTCACCTGGTTTGTGGTTAAAATCCATTAAATCATCTTCATGAATATCAATTGATTGCATTTTTATAGATTTATTAATGGTATTTCCAAATGTTTTAGACGACTGTATTTTCTTCAATTTTTTCATTTTAGATTTGCGTTTTACTTGTGTCATTTTTTCACTATTCATATCGAAAATAACGTAACTATAATAAACTAAATTTGACTGGTCATAAAATCAAATATTTAAAAAATATAGTCTACAAGGCTAGAATTCTAGTAACTACTGGGAAATTGAGATTCTTGATTGTTCTTTGCAAATTATAAGCACAACCTCAAGCAAAAGAGCAGTTTGCCGTAAAAGACAAACTGCTCTCAAAATCTTGATAAAACTTTATGAAACGTATTGTAAGGGCATGATACCTAAGCGTCCCGACAATATCCCAATACTTGTCGGTTAAGGATAGTCGAGGGCGTTAGAAACCCGGATTGTTTAAGAATCCGGGTTTCTAATTTTCGCCTAACCGAGCAGTATTGGAATATATCCTTAAGGAGACTTTTGTGGCAGGTGCTAGGGCAAACATTACATCATGCCCAAAACGCCAAAGCCTCCCATACCCATACCGAACAAACAGCCCATACCGCCCATACCGC
>JANNFJ010000399.1:0-6035 GCA_031379725.1 Calothrix sp. OTE_75_metabat_31 | reverse complement strand
ACTGACCACTGACCATTAACCACTAACTATTATGAGTCTTATTAATTTACAATCAGTCAAAAAAGATTTTGGCATCAAAGAAATTTTAAAAGATGCTAGTTTTAGCCTTGATGCTAACGATAAAGTCGGCTTAATTGGCACCAATGGTTCGGGCAAATCAACATTATTAAAAATGATTGCTGGACTTGAATCAATTGATAGCGGGCAAATTATTACTAACTCCGGCGCAAAAATCATTTACTTACCACAGCAACCCGATGTTGACGAAAATCGTACTGTTTTAGAGCAAATTTTTGCTGACAGTGGCGAACAAATGAAACTGGTACGCGAATACGAGGAAGTATCAAGTAAATTAGCTCACTATCCCGAAGATACCCAGTTGATGTCGCGTCTATCTGTAGTAATGCAAGGAATGGATAATTCTGGTGCTTGGGAAATCGAAACAAATGCGAAAATTATCCTTTCCAAGTTAGGAATTACCGATCTAGATGTGAAAGTGGGGACATTATCGGGAGGATATAGAAAGCGAATTGCGTTAGCTACGGCATTGCTTCGGGAGCCAGATTTGTTATTAATGGATGAGCCGACAAACCATTTAGATGCACTTTCAGTAGAGTGGTTACAAAGTTATTTGAATCGCTTTCGTGGTGGTTTATTATTGATTACCCACGACCGTTATTTTTTGGATAAAGTTACTAATCGGATTATTGAAATTGACCGAGGTGACATTTATAGTTATTCGGGTAACTATTCATATTATTTGGAGAAGAAAGCTTTAGCCGAAGAATCGGTTGCTAGCACTCAAAGAAAGTTTCAAGGTGTTTTACGACGCGAGTTAGAATGGTTAAAACGCGGTCCGAAAGCTCGCAGTACAAAGCAGAAAGCGAGAATTCAGCGTATTGATGCAATGCGGGAAACGCAATTTAAAGAGGCTAATGGTAAGGTTGATATTTCGACCGTGGGTCGGAGAATTGGTAAAAAAGTCATTGAGCTTAATAACATTACTAAAGCTTACAATGATAGGACTTTAATCAAAGATTTTACTTACGAATTTAGTCGAGAAGACCGGATTGGCATAATCGGCGGAAACGGTGCTGGTAAATCAACTTTAATGAACATTATCACCGGAAAAGTTAAGCCAGACGCAGGTACTGTCGAGATTGGTACGACGATTCATATTGGCTATTTTGATCAACATTCTGATGAGTTGCTGGTAGGTTTGGATGAAAATCAACGGGTAATTGATTACATCAAACAAGAGGGGGAATTTATCAAAATTAATGATGGCACTCAAATTACTGCTTCTCAAATGTTGGAGCGATTTTTGTTTCCTGGGAATCAGCAATATGCACCGATTAGTAAGCTTTCGGGTGGAGAAAAACGACGGTTATTTTTGTTAAGATTGTTAATGGGTGCGCCGAATGTTTTGATATTAGATGAACCGACAAATGATTTGGATGTACAGACGTTAGCAATATTGGAAGACTATTTAGAAGATTTTAATGGTTGTGTAATTGTAGTTTCGCACGACCGTTATTTTCTTGACCGCACCATTGATATGGTTTTTGCTTTGGAAGAAGGAGGTAATTTACGGCTATATCCCGGTAATTATTCAATATATATCGACTCCAAAAAAGCTGAGGAAGAAGCTAAACAACCAGTTGCTGCAACGAAGGAAAAGCCAAAAGATATTCAGAAAGACAATTTAGGTACTATTAAAGATACGCAACCGAAGAAAAAGCGTATATCGACCTGGGAGAAACGCGAATTTGACGAATTAGAAGGCAAAATTGCCAAGTTAGAAGACGAAAAAACGAAAACTGAGAGTGCGATCGCAAACGTTCCACCTGAAAATTATACCCAAGTCCAAAAACTTTTCGACCAAGTGGAAGCGTTGAAGCTAGCGATTGATAAAGCTACAGAAAGGTGGATGGAATTAGCTGAACTTGAATTTTAAAGAAGGATGTAGGGTGTGGGGTGTGGGGAGTAAGAGAAAACTATTTTTATACTGTCATATTCCCTTACCCAATTTTAGATATTAATAGCTACTTTTGGTGAATTCGCATCTATCTAAAGTGTGATTATTTTTAAACTTTGATGTTCATATTGTCAAGAAAAATTTATTTAATTCTAATTATAAAATTAACTTTTTGTGTAGTAATTTTTCTCTGAGTCAATAATTAAAGCTTGAGTAAAGATTCCGGAATTGTATTGCAAAGTATTGTTGTTCTTGATTATATTTTTGCTCAGTAGCTACCTTCGCCATCTCTTAAGAGTATTCCAAGTAAAAAAGTGCCCCAACTGTCAAGAGTTACCGAAGGGAAGCATCCCAGATAATTATCGTAGTCGATAGTTATCAAGCGCGATAGTCCTTTGATTGTTCTTACGGCGTATCGCATGGAGGCTTTTTTCGACTACGTTGCTAACATGGGATTCTTCCCTTCGGTCAGAATGACAGTTCGCATCTTTGTTTGTCTATTTAGGGGTTGCTGAAGATAAAAGGGATTAGATCATTTATTTGTTGGAACACTCTAACAGTTTTAGACAACGGCAAAAAAATCATCCAAGCGGATATTAGCAAGTTTGACTGTGACTTAAGTAAATCTGTCATATTACCTGCACAAACCTTTTCAAAACTCGTATATCATCGATTTTTGAAAGAACGACTTCCAGTGTATTTTGATTCGTAACTAAAATTACGAAAAATTCACAGTTAGCCGTAGTTTTACAGTCAATAGATTTAGGATTGAGTATGACGAATGTAAATGTGCTGGAAAAATTTTAGCCGTTGTTGTTCCAAAGAAAAGTACTTTGACGTTACAGCGAGCAAAAAAACAATGAAAGTTTCCATCATAATTCCTAACTACAATTATGCGAGATTTATTCCCGCAACGATTGATTCGATAATGGAGCAAACCTATAAAAATGTTGAGGTAATTATTGTTGATGATGGTTCGACAGACAACAGTCATGAAATTCTAGTAGGGCTTCAACAAAAATTTCCTAAGCTGATTAAAACCATTTTTCAGTCAAACCAAGGTCAGGGAAGTGCAATGAATGCTGGGTTTTATGCTGCAACCGGTGATATTGTCGCTTTTTTAGATGCAGATGACATCTGGAAACCAAATAAATTACAGCGAGTTGTGGATATCTTTAAGACAACCGATGTTATTGGTGTGATGCATCATTTGGATGTTGTCGATATAGATGGCAATGTTGTCGGTACGACACAGGGGCCGGAACTCGATGATGATTTAGCTTCGTTGATTGTAGAAACAGGTAATGCTTGGCATTTTCCACCAACTTCCGGACTTACTTTCCGTCGCAACACCCTTAAGAAAGTATTCCCACTGTTGTGGACTGAATGGCCCGATGGCTTTATGATTTATAGTGCAGCATTCTTAGGTAAAATAAGAACGCTTGCAGAAACGCTAGGAAGTTACCGCAATCATGGTGCAAACAATCATGCAGGTGTGACTATGACTTGCGATCGCGAAGCCAAAATGCTTGCAGGAACTGAATTAACTAATCAGTACATCAATTCATTTTTAGAGCGAATTGAGTATCCTAAACGAGTAGAATTATCGCGCAACCTTCAGTATCGCCGTACTAAATATTACAGATGCCAGAAATGGAATCTTCAAGAAGCACGCGCGATCGCACGTCTGATAATCACTTGGAAGTATTACAGTTCCAAGGAAAAAGTTTATTTCTTGGGTCGATTTATCTTGAAGAATCTGCAATTCTTACTTCGTCCTAACTCGTATATCGAAGCGTCGAGTTAAGAATTACTCGGTTCAGCAGTGGTACAAAAACCGGGTTTCTAACCCAATACAGTTGGTGTTAAGCTCAAAAAATCGATTGCGTGGGTTGGGTATAACGTAGTGCTTCGTGTCATTAATTTTGGGAGGTAGTGCGAGCATCTTGCTCGCTTTATATAGTACGCGAGCAAGATGTAAGCCCTGCGGGCACGCTGCGCGAACGCACTACCAAATTTTTTTGAACCCCCCAAAATTAATGACACGGACTAGTAGTGGAACCCAACAAAACAACATATTTCTTGGGTTACGCAATGCTCCACCCAACCCAATACTGCTCGGTTAAGGATTTTTTGTTTATCGAATTGTCTTATCCGAGCAGTATTGCCACCCAACCTACAATTTCCTTAGCACCAAGTGTATTGGTTTTTAACTGCTTAACTATCGCAAATTCTAATTCAGGAATTACGGTTCATAATGAACAATTGCTTGTTTTTCTAACCAGGAATTCAGGCAATTTACATTCCCAGCAATTTTTTGACAAGGTTCTCTCACTTCTGAAATCCCCACAATAATACGAACCATTAAACCATAATCGGTTGGATAAACTTCATATAAAAAAGGTTTATCGGTATCAGCTTTCAACGCACCTGCTAAAGCCGGAGTGGTACAAATTATTGCTTGGGAATTGGGAGGAACGTAGTAATCAATATAGAAATCGTGGTCTTGTGAGTCTTGCGTCCAACCGCTACCAACCTGCTCGCTTGACCATGTTAAGCATCGTGGGTCAAGTCCTTTCTCATAATTAAAACCTCTTTGGACTACGATTTTACGAGATGTACGAGATTGAGCTTGGTTTTGTGCTGCAAATTTTTGAATTAAATTATCAACGTTAATTACTCTCGCTCGAAACATGCTTGTAGCCAAGCATGTATATAATAGTAACGAAATTGCTCCTAAGCAAGTTGTTATTAATACAGGCTTTTTCAAAAAAAAATTATTATTGATTTTCATAAAGATGGGGAAGGGGTAAAGTGAAAACTAAGATAAATGTATGAAAACTTTTACATGCAATACGAATCATAACCAGAAAAAAAATGGAGCATACTCAAATCTCCGACTTTTTTTTAAAGTCGGGGATTTTGCTGCTCGTGTTACCAATATGAAGTAAGTTAAGAGATTGAAATAAAACTGTGCAAGATTATCGAGGTAATTGTGGCTCGCAAACGTTTAATTATTGAGATGGGAATGGGAATCGACCAGCACGGACAGGAGCCAACGGTCGCTGCTTCAAGAGCAGTGCGAAATGCGATCGCGCACAATGCGTTACCTGGAGTTTGGGAAGTTGCTGGTTTGAGTGACCCCGATGAGATGATTGTCGAAGTACAGGTATCAGTACCTTATCCAGAACAAGTTAATGCCGAAGCAGTTTTAGCTGTGTTGCCATTTGGACAAAAAAAATTAACGGTTGTTGCTGGTGGAATGATAGTTCAAGGTCGAGCAATACCCGTACTCAATGATAAAAATGATGAAATGTTGATTGCTGTGGCTGCGGTGACCGTTTATGTTGATTGTTAAGGAAAAAGAAGTAAAACAAAAATAGCGCATTACTTTAACTAAAAAAATAAACCCCTAGATAGATGTTATCTAGGGGTAATTTGCAATTAGAAAAATAAACTTTAGAATTTTACCTTTTTAATTTAGCGAGTGTGGCTTTTTAAAACTCCTGGTTCTTGCTGCATTGGTAAAACATCTAAAATATCGGTTTGAGAACAATACTTTAAGTCTTCGTAGCCATCGAGACGCAATAAACGCTGTCCGTGACTAGCATGATGTAACAAACCCAGCAGATTATCCGACCATTGGGAGTAAAGCGCGATCGCATTGACAACTTCATCGTTACCAGCAAGTTTTTCGAGTGGGATGCCAGTATGTTCGCAAACGCTATGAGCAATTGCCCCGGCACATACCGTATCTTCTAACGAATAACTGCCTTCCCAACCCGAACCCACAATCCAAACAGTAGAGGGGTGCATATCGACTAAATAACGCACGATTGCCGCACGGTTAATTAGTGCTGCCGCAAGTACAGCTTTAGCATCCTGGATTCGCTGTAAAGTTCGGGTTCCGTTGGTTGTGCTAATAAATAAACGTCGTCCTTGGACAAGTTCTGGGGTGCAGTCGAGGGGGGAATTCCCCAACTCGAAACCAGGAACCTTTGCACCACCCCGTTCTCCGGCACGCAGCCGTTTATCGGAGTGCCATTGTTCGCTGACC
>JANNFJ010000326.1:0-7521 GCA_031379725.1 Calothrix sp. OTE_75_metabat_31 | reverse complement strand
TTCGACAAACCGAACGCACGAGTTGGATTCCTGTTTTGTTCCTATCTGCTAAGGGACAAAGTGCCGACCGAGTTAAGGGACTAAATAAAGGTGCTGACGTATATATGGTCAAGCCTTTTGAACCCGAAGAACTGGTTGCACAAGTTGAATCGTCGCTCAAACAGACGATTCGCTGGAAGGAACACCAAGCTAAAGGGGGAGAAAATGGTTCTCGCATCCAAGTTCCTTTCGACGTGCAACTAACTCCAACCGAACTTAAAGTAGTTCAATTTGTTGCTAGGGGTTTGGCTAACCGAGAAATCGCTGAAGAACTCAATGTCAGTCAGCGAACGGTTGAAAGTCACGTTTCCAACATGTTGGGCAAAACCAATCTCCACAACCGCACTGAATTAGCGCGGTGGGCAATTGAAAACCAAATGGCGTAGATTTTGTGGCTTTGAAAATCTAAACCTACCTGTTTGATGTGGTGCATCGGCGTTGTTCAGCACCAAATCTCCATAACGTCAAGCACCCGGCGAAAGTTAAAACAGATAGCGATCGCTTTTAGCGTGCCGGAGGCATATCGCGCTCTTGGTGCCGGAGGCATATCGCGTTTACCTTTTACGGTATCAAGCTGGAAACAAAAATTTAGGGTTGATTTTCTCAACTCTTGATTTTTAACTGAGAATTCAAATATAAAATTGGCACTCATCGCGTTTATCGGTCGGTGGGTGTCGATTTTTTGTCTTTTTGTGTTGGAGTAACCTTTTAAACTGTGAGAATCGCGTTTGTGTTGAATTAAGCACCCTAATTCCTACTTGTCAAGCTTCTTGCACCAAGATTTTGACTAATTTTTTATCGCTGTCAAATTTAATTAGTAGTATTGTATCGATTGGCTGGAAAAATGTAAATCCGTGTTACAGGAAGTGTGTTATCAGGAATACTTAATTTACTCCGTATGTAGGAAAGATGGGACTAGGGAATGAGGAGTGAGAAGTTCAAAGTTTTTAATTACTATGCTTACCCCTTCCCCACTCCCGACTTTTGTATACAATTATTAATCTAATCGGTATTAATTACTAACGATTGAACAAATTACCATGATGTGTGATGAGTATTTGTTAGTACTATAGTGAACTAGTTGTAACTCTGCTTGTTCTAGTTCTTGCAGAAGTTGAGGTATTTCAAATTTATGATGCCTCCAAATAGTAATTTCTTCACCTTCAAAAATTTGTATAGTTTTATCTACCCCTACAACGTTAAAATTTAGCGTGTAATTATGGCTAAATTTGATATTAGCAACTACACTATCAGTTTGTGAATCGTACTTTCTAATTAATTCGCAATCTTCAGGGCTAATTCCAATAGTGTTTTTAATCCATTCAAATATTTGCTGTGCATGATAATTGCAGCCTCCTCTCGCATTCCCGTCCCATTGCGAGTTAGAACCAATTTCGTTAGTGAACACTAGTAAATCATTTTTGTTCATGCTGTCTCGAAAATTTTTGAATGCACCTTGACGGTTATAGTGGTTGCCAATTGTCACACCTAAATGCAAAATTATATTTGCTGTATTGGTGGTTTGAATATTATCTTTGTTTGACAACAAGTTTTTAGGAATACAACTATTTTCGATATCGATGGTATCACTTATAAATTCGAGGGACGAGAACCATTTTTTGATATTGGTTTGGGAACGATTCAGTAATTCCTTACTAATATCCAATGCAACATATTTATTAAGCCTACCCAATTTAATAAGTTTACGAATAAATTCTTTCACAGGATAGGAATTGCCTGCGCCTACATCGATAATATTAATTTTGCAATTTTGAGTAATGCGATTAATATACTGAAAATTATCTTTTAAAAGAGTAATTTCTACATTTGAGGTTCGATACCATGTCGGAACAATATATTTTATATAAAAATCATCCCAAATTTTTGCTCCACCACCTTTGTAAGAATATTTTAAAGGTATTTCTCGTCGAAGTTCTAATGCATGAATTATTTCTAAAACTTCTTCTTGAGAAAAAACCGAGTAAAATTCAGAACTTGGCTTTGCTGTGCGACTAATAAGAGTTGGAATTTGCGAATTGCTGTTAAAATTTTGAGTCATTATTATGGTTATAATTTTTTAGGTATTTAACTTATATGATTAAGTTTTATTCTTGTTCAAAAAATCGTAGGGTTTGATAGATCCCCGACTTCTTTAAGAAGTCGGGGATCTGAGCATCACGACTATATGTATGTAAATTAAATATAAAATTAGTATAATATGTGTTGCCAAAAAATCGAAACTTTTCATTCAGCTTTAAAGAGATGCAAATTCCGAAAATAGTCACTAAACGCTTGATTATGCGCGGATTTCAGGAAGAAGACCTAAATGCATATGCCTCTATGTGTAGTGATACTGAAGTAATGCGCTACATCGGTACAGGAAAAACCTTGTCCCGTGACGAATCGTGGCGAAATATGGCGATGATGTTGGGACATTGGCAATTGCGCGGTTACGGAATGTGGGCAATTGAGGAACGTCGCAGTGGCGAAATGATAGGTAGAGTTGGCTGTTGGCAACCATCTGGGTGGATAGGTTTAGAAATTGGCTGGACGATACGACGTGCATTTTGGGGACAGGGATTTGCAACTGAAGCTGGGAAAGTGGCGATGGAATACGCTTTTGAAGAGTTGCAGCAAACCCATGTTGTTAGTTTGATTCGTCCTGAGAATATGGCATCGCGTCGCGTTGCCGAAAAGTTGGGCGAAAAGTTGGAAGGGACAACGGAGTTTTTTGGTAGCGAGGCAGTAATTTATGGAATTATTCGGGAGGAATGGGAAGCAAAATTAATTAAATAATTAAAAATTATGACATAAATGCTGAATGTACTTATGCTGGAATTACTGGATTTTAGGTAAGTATGTAATTTTTGTTCTTTCTGTATTTCAAATCTTTATAAATAGTTCCTTATTTTTACGATTATTTAAATTTAATTTGATTAATTAAGCTTGATAAGAAGATTAATTAATCAAGGTTAAAAATGAATATTAAAGGTTTTGTCTTAGCATCAATCTTGGGCATCTCGATACCAGCTATTACTACTATTGCCAACACCAATCCAGTCATGGCACAAAACTTTAGTTTTCCTGAAGGTAACTTTAGTGATGGAACTTGGTCGATTACTTTGGGAAGTAGTGACAGCGGTTACTATTATACAGGTACAAATCTTCAGAATGGAAAATCAATTTACTTATCTTCGGTAAATGCATCGGGAAACAATCAACGCCAACTCTATACTTGGCGAAATGGGAAAAATCGCTATCAAGTTGTATATCGTCCTAGTGACCCTAATTTTATTCGCGTTCAAGTATTTTCTCCTAATGGAAAAGTAATTTTAAATCGCTTGCTAAATCGACAATAATAAAAGTTTAAATAGCCAGATATCTCAATATTTGTCGGTTAGGGATAGTCAAGAAGACTAAAAACCCGGATTCTTTAAGAATCCGGGTTTTTAATTTCTCCTTAATTTCGTAGTATTGGAACTCAATACTGCTTAAATAAAAAAATTGCGAAGCATCAAACTTTTGTATAGATGTTACATGTAACGGCTATACACTCGTATCCCTTGTAGTATTGTATTTGAATCTACCCTAAAAACTTTCAAGTTCTTAGATTAAAATATCAATTTTAATCCTTCTCTGGAATGAGAAGGATTTTAAATTATCATTTATTCGCTACCATTTTACGAACAATTTCTTCTTGATCTACTGCTAATTTTTCTAAAATAAAAGCAGGTGTATTACGATTGCTTGCCACAGAAAGTCGTACTGCGACATCCTTATGATTGGCTAATTGTTCAAGTAGATGACTCGGTGCATTTAAATTTTGTGCTATACCCAAACACAATAACCAATAGTTATTATCTTCATGAATCGAGCAGATTTTTTCTAATATCTCAACAGGAGTATTCGGGTTAACTGCAACCGCACGCAAGACAATAGATTCATGGCTTAACAGTGCTTGGTGTGCAGCGAAATGGATAAAATTAATGCCAATTTTATGCAAAATACTTGCAGGTGTTTGAGCATTTTCTGCCAGTTGCCGTAATGTTTCACTGTAGCTATCTTGAGCTAATTGTTCGAGAATATCTATTGGTGTATTAGAATTACCTGCAACCTGTGCGCGGACATCATGAGATTTGTCTGTTGCTAACTGTTGCAAAATATCAGTAGGTGTATTCGGATTCGTTGCTAGATAAAATCTAATTTGTTCTTCAGTATTTTTACATAGCTTTGCTAATGCAGTTTTTGAAGTATTACGGTTCTTCGCTACAGCACGACGAACGTAAAAATCTTCGTGGTTGGATAACTCTTCAAGCGTATCTGTATGAGTTTCTAGATTATTTGCAATGATGCGACTGGCAATTTTATCCGAAGTCGATGCAATTACACTCGAAAAATCGTTAGATGTTGCAGTTGTGTTCATATGCAAGGGAGAATAATGAGGCTGTTTTTATAGAGTTCCCTCAAATTACCCAAAATTAACTGTATATCTCAAAAAATTACTTTTTTACTCGTAGTGGCACTGTATTGCCCAAAATAACTTAATACGATATTTCCTTGTCAGCGTTACCAAGTAGCTAGTTATACGGCATATGTGAAGCTGCAAGCGATAGTTGCTCTTACCTATGGCTCATCCATAAAGCATCCAGCCATTTATTGATTAATCCAGATAAATATAAATTTTATACACAAACTGTTATAAACACGGAAGTAAAAGTATAAAAAAAACATGTATATTTAGTACTAAGTCAAAAATAAGTGCAAGGAGACGGGAGCATCTACTCCCAAAATATGAATCTAGTTTCTTCTCCAAATTGGAATGAAGTCCGTGCAGCATTTACGAATATCTGGGGATATGAAGATTTCCGTTCGCCCCAGGGAGAAATAATTCGTTGTTTACTCGCTCGAAATGATGCACTTATTGTAATGCCAACTGGGGGCGGAAAGTCGATTTGTTTTCAGCTACCAGCGTTACTTCAAACTGGGTTGACGCTGGTGGTTTCCCCATTAGTAGCGTTGATGGAAAATCAAGTTCAGGAATTGCGTGAAAAACGATTACCTGCGGCTTTATTACATAGCGAATTACCATCAATACAGCGAAAACAAACGCTGCAAGCTTTAGAAAATCAGAAATTACGCTTGCTATATGTATCGCCAGAGACATTATTAAGTCCACCTGTATGGGAAAGACTGTGTAAACCAGAACTAGAAATTACTGCATTAATACTCGATGAAGCGCATTGCTTGGTGCAATGGGGGGATACATTTCGACCAGCTTATCGAAGGTTGGGAGCAGTACGACCAGCTTTGCTCAAAACGAAACCAGCAGGAACTCAAATTAGTGTAGCTGCATTTACCGCTACTGCTGACCCTCTAACTCAAAAAATAATTCGAGAAGTTTTAGGATTGCAGCAACCAGAAATTTTTAAACTCAATCCATATCGTCCTAATCTCAATCCTCGCATTAGTATAGCTTGGACACCAAGAGGAAGAAAGCAACAATTATTAAAGTTTATTCAAGATAGACCCAATCAAGCCGGATTAGTTTACGTGCGATCGCGTCGTCATAGTGAAGAGTTAGCAGCCTGGTTAGAGGAACTGGGCTACAATACAGCAGCTTACCATGCCGGATTGGGTGCAGAGGAACGCCGCGCCATCGAAACAAGCTGGATAACCGGAAAAATACCCTTTGTAATTTGTACATCCGCGTTTGGGATGGGGATAAATAAGCCAGATGTCCGCTGGGTAGCACATTTTCACGCACCGTTATTACTGTCAGAGTACGTGCAAGAAATTGGACGTGCGGGAAGGGATGGAAAACCTGCCGATGTGCTGACATTAGTAAGCGAACCGACGGGATGGTTAGACCCAGAAGACAAGCAAAGACAGGGGTTTTTTGAATCGAGGATGCAAGAACAGCAGCAAACTGCACAACAACTTGCCGAAAAGCTACCGCGACAAGGTGAAATTAAAGATGTTATCGAGAAGTTCCCCAACAGTGCTGTTGCGCTTTCGCTACTTCACAGCAACAACCAATTAAAATGGCTTGACCCATTTAATTACATGATTGTGCCAAACGTACAAAATCAAGCAAGTACGCAGTTGAATGCCACAAAGCACATGCATCAATATTTATATATAAAGCAATGTCGCTGGCAGTTTTTATTAAAAGCCTTTGGTTTTGGTAAAGAAGTCGAGAATTGGCATTGCGGACATTGCGATAATTGCCCGTAGGGGCGGGGTCTCCCCGCCCTTCTCTCCCGACAATTTATATGCCACAATCATTAATTGATATGAGAAATAGAAAGTTGAATATGTTATATTTTGCACCTGACATGACGGATAACAAAATTTATACAAATTAGATCCAAATTATTTGGCTTCGTTTAATGCCCGACAGGAATTGAAAATCCCTGTCTAATAGCGAAAATCTATTAAAAATGGATTGGTAATAGCAAGTAAAAAGGATGTATTATTTGCTTATTAAATTAAGTATATTCGTGATCTGCTCGTAGAGGTGAAACATATAAAGTGCGTTATACCCTATACGTAAATAGTATTCAAGCAAACTCAAAGTTAATATTTATTGGCTTTTAAACTAGCGTAAGCTCATATCGACAAGGGCAACATAGGGACAATCACTATAAGTTTCTACACCACAACTTGCCTTTATGCCAACGCTGCGAGCATTTTGAACATTAATGTTCAGAACTTCTTTTGCTGCTGTTTTCAAAGTTTTTGTAGCTACTAATTTGTTGTCAAGACTTACTTCAAATAGTATTTTATCACCTTGACGAGCATAATCATGTTTACCATTTATGCCAACAACCAAATTCAATTGTCGAAACTTAGAATTAAGAGCGCATGATACACCAGCAGGCTTGGTTGTGGGAATATAAGAATAGGGCTTGCCATCTTGGCTAGACAAATAAGCAAGCTCTGGCAAAACTTCCCCTCCGATAGCAATATTTTGTGGTTCGCGCTGCTTGACTAAAGATTTTTCAACCCCAGCAGTAGAACTAAGGCATTCCGTGTCTAAAAGAGAAACGGCAGTCCCAGATGGAAAAGGGGTGAGGGTTTCGGTAACTGTGGGAGTGGCTGAAGTCGTAGGAATTACGGCAACAATGGGAGTGGGTGAAGGAGAAGGCGTTTCGGCAACCGTGGGAGTGGTGGAAGGAGAAAGCGTTTCGGCAACCGTGGGCGTAGGTGAGGCAGTAGAATTTCCACCGATTAAATTATACTGTTTGAGAATTACCGCAGTAATTGCAGATGCACCTATTGCAGTCGCAATTATTAACCCGGCAATTAAGGAAATGAAAACCATTGGATTTTTCTTTTGTTTATTATCATTCCCCCCTTCCGATTTTTGAGAATGATTTGGCGAATTTCTTGAATCTTTTGGACTCATTTGTTTGACTCCTTTAACTAGTTAAGATTGCAGTTTACAAGCTTCAACCCGTGAGAATAAAAAAATTCCAGTCC
>JANNFJ010000313.1:0-7421 GCA_031379725.1 Calothrix sp. OTE_75_metabat_31 | reverse complement strand
CTGGACCATTGGTTAAAACACCTCCGGGTGGTCGAAATAAAGTAGTTCTCACACCTGTAGTTTTATAGATAAGGTCTGCTGTTGCATCAATTTCAAAAGCAGTATCTTTGGGACTCAATTTACGATACCAATGATGCCAGGTGTGATTAGCAATTGTATGACCGTCGGTAACAATGCGTTTACCAATTTCGGGAAAGTTTTGGAGGTTTCGTCCGATCACAAAAAATGTCCCCTTAACGTCATTTTGTTTGAGAATATCTAAAATTTTGTCAGTATATTTGGGCCAGGGTCCATCATCAAAGGTCAGTGCAATTATTTTCTCGCTTTGATTGAGTTTGACGCTATTTAGCGTCACCCCTTGAAACCGCTTAGGAATTTCCTTAACAATACCTTTTTCTGTCGCTTCTTGCTGCCAATTGTCCAGTATTTGCGTTTTCATCTCCTCTATTCGTTCATTAGTATGGGTGGAGGAAGTTAAACTACTGGCAGTGACAACATTTTCAAAGTTATTGCTAAAAAGAGTTTGTTGAACCGGAATAAGTATTGCGACAATTAAAGTAACTACCAAAACAGCCACACCAATTAATAAAGCTAAATTAGGTAATTTTAACTGACTGCGTTTTCTCTTTTTCACACCATCGCTCCTGTATTTATTCATCGTCAGTGATACTCTAAGGATGATTTTAGTTTTTTCAAATAATGCTGAAGTTTTTTTGAGCAATAATCAAAATTTAATTACACATTAGCAGATAGTAGGTTATTTAACCGGAAACAACCTATTGTAAAACCAAGTACGAATTATCGAACTTGGTATACTGATGACTATAGCAACCTTAAAAAACAACGATACCCAGACTAAAATATCTGTTGTTAATAACTATTATTATTAGTATTTTTTATTCATTTGTAACGCTGATGTGAAGCATTGCAAATAAACTAAGGTTTTTTAACTGGTGTACTTGGAACTGTATTTGTAGTAGTTTTAGCTGTAGCTGTAACCGTTGCTTTCAATTGTTTGTCTTGCATCTCCAGCAATTCGGGAATCGTCACAAAACGATAACCCTGCTTTCTAAAATTATTAATAATTTGTGGCAAAGCTTGCACTGTATTCGAGCGATTTCCACCACCATCATGCATAAGTACGATACCACCAGGTTTAGCTTCTCGCATTACGTTACTAATTAATCGAGACACTGGTGGTCGTGAATAATCGTTTGAATCAGATGACCACATTATAGTTGCATATTTTTGATTTTTCGCATAGTTGTAAGGGCCATTCGTCTTAATTCCTCCGGGTGGTCGGAATAAAGTGGTCTTCACACCTGTTACTTGATAAATCAAATTCGACGTGTTATCGATTTCAAAAGCTGAGGTTTGAGGGTTCATATAATGATACCAGTGATGCCAAGTATGATTCGCAATGGTATGTCCCTCGTTCACAACCCGCTTACCTAACTCTGGATAAATCTTCAGATTCTGCCCAACAATAAAAAACGTTCCTTTAATATTCTCTTTTTTGAGGATGTCAAGTACTTGTGCCGTACTTTGAGGCCAAGGGCCGTCATCGAATGTTAAGGCAATTACTTTATCCTTGGGGGGAAGTGTTGCTTCCGAGATGAGTCCCCCCTCAAAACGCTTCGGCAGTTCGTAAGCAAAGCCTTTAATAGCAGCTTCCTTTTGCAAACTCGTCATCATTGTTGCCTTTAATCCCTCGATTCGCTGTTGTGTAACAGCTTTGAGCGATAAATTCTTAATCTCGATTGTTTGCGTACTCTGACCCTTCGAGGTATTAGGTTTAACAGAGAGCATCAAACCCAAACTCAGACAGCTCCCTACCCCTACCAATCCGATTATCGCACCTTGCGTCCAATTAAATGACTTATTATTCTCCACTTCACAGCTCCTTAAGGACTCGTACCACCATTTACCGTATATTTACGGTATTTTATAGCACAGTTTATTTAAATATTAGATACCCAACACTTCACTGATAATCCTGAAAATTTAAATCAGGTTAACAGAAATTCAAGATATTTGACAAATATTTGATAGATAGAAGATATTTATTTAACTTCAGCCAGCAAAATGAATGGCTAATTCTTCTTAAATCTCAACAATGGGCGTTAACACCTGATGTTGAGCCAAGTATTTATCTAAACTATATTCACTATTTAAAAATAGTAAGTATTTGTTTATTTTTTAAACGACTATATTCTACAGCCTGCCATTGTTCCTTTCCCGAAAGAAAAAGTTAAATTTTAATTATCAAATGATAACAAGCGCTCAAAATTTCTCTTTCAGCAAGCAGCTAGACGCGATTTGGCTAAATATAGTTTCTCATTCTTAAACTTATTTTGTCTAGAATGCAAACAGTATCTAAACAAATTAATCTGCGTAAAGATATTACCAGCTACCTACCGGTCGAATTCGGACAATTGTATTTTCAACCTAAATAGTTAGGATTTAAAAATCCCCAAAAAATTAACTTCACTGATTTTTGCCTACACATTTTAAGAATAATCTTTTTCCAGGATAGTACAGTTATATACTCAAGATTAGCGTGTAAATACTGCTTTTATCTGAAATACTGACGACATAATCTTTGGTTTGTTCAATAAATCCGAAGTTTAGTAATGTTTAGTCATTTTATCCCAAACTAGTTGTAATATTAAATACATAAATCACCTAATTATACTCAGCGTACAAGTATAAATATATACTATCTATGCTCGTCGCACAAGTTTATGGCTAGGGAACGAAATCTTTGCTAATCCTAACTCTTAACTGTAAATTCGCGTAACAGTTGTCTCACCCTAATTCTTCAAGTAGCTTTGAAGACAAGTAATAAATCCAAGTATTTTACACCGGGCGACTAAAATTTGTGGCTCAAAGCTTTCACAATTAAATATACGTCATTTAACAAGCAAAACGCACTAGTATTTTCGGAACAATTAATAAAAGCAATTTGTCCATTAAAAATCGATGGTCGAACCTGCGTCTGTATAGGGGGAGAGAAATTATTAGTTATGTTCGGCTCCAATTTCAGTAGTACATATAGACTAAGACAGCCAGAAGTCTTGGGCAAAACGCACGCAGTATAAAGCGAGAATCAAACCGCAAAATGTCATCACAGCATATCCCCAACGGGGGTATTTAGCAAATAAAAGCCCCGAAGCAAAAAATACTGGCGCGATCGCATAAACATATCTTTCCACAGAAGCAGTCAGCCCAGTGTTAAGCGCGATCGCAAATGAGAAAAATCCATAAACAGTAGCAACGAAAGGAATTTGCGTACGATAGAGCCATAATAAATACAATCCCCCGAAAACAAGTGCTAGTTTAATTAGAGGTTCCGAAGAAAAAGGATTACCAGGTATTTCTTGCCTACTCATTAACCACAACACCACCCACAAAGCAAAAAAGCCATACTGGATGACGTGTCCTTGGAGTCGGAAGTAGCATAACGAACAAGCGCTAATTACTACCATAGTAAACCCGATTGGATACCAGATGTCTTGGATATAGCCAACAGCGGCATTTTGTTTACCGATGACAACTTGCATACACATTAACCACCAACCAGCAAACGCAAAACCTGTAGAATCTCGCCATGCACGTTGAGCGTGCAAAAATGCTAGAGCATCGCCAAATTTAATCAAGCAGTAAAAGCTGTAAAGCATTACTCCTCCCGCAACTGCAAAACTCGCAAGGTAAGCTTTAATTGGGCTTCTTTGTTTCCATGCAGTAATCAAAAAAGCTGGCAGCAGGGCAATTCCAGTAATTCGGGTTGCAGTTGACAAACTTCCCCAAAATCCAGCCCAAACATATTTTTTATTGTCAAAAGCCCGTAAAGCCGAGATACTAAATAGGAAAAATAGCCCCTCAGTATAAATTACTGTCCCATATAGCGAATAAGGACACCATGCCAAAGCCGCAGTTGTCCAACGTGCTGGATTTGTGCCGTGACGCGATTCGACCCAGGCATACATGACAATTAATGCGGCTAAAAATGCCAAGTTATTGACTAGTAAACCGCCGACGGCGAAGGGTATCCCCACTTGCATTAATATCCAAATTAATAACGGATATAGTGGAAAAAATGCCACAGCATATTCAGTTTTGTCAAAATCTAAGCCGAAATTATATCCAGATGTGGCTATTTTGTAATACCAGATACTATCCCAAGCAAATACAACATCCCACCAGCCGTACTTATCAACAACAATGTTGGATGTTTTTGCCACTATCGGCATAATTATAAACATGACAACTATAATTAAAAGCCGACTCAACAGCCACATTAACGCTGGAAAGCAGAATTTTTGCAGGTTATTCATAAATTGAATGAGGGAGTAGGGAATGCAAAGTTAGGAGTTAGGAATTAGGAGTTGAGAGTTAAAATATTCTTTTCTTCCTCTACTCCCTAATCTCTAGTTCCTACTCAGTTAATTATTTTTGCCAAACAACTAAAATGACTCCACAAACAATAAAGCTTAAGCCAAATAACCGAATTATTGGAATTGATTCTTTAAAAATAAAATAACCGATTAAAACAGAGAAAACATAAACAAGCGATGCCGATGGGGCAGCTATACTCAGCTTGACTCGCGTTAGAAGTAGAATATAGGCGATCGCACCCAATCCATAACAAGCAAGCCCGATTAAAAGTTCGGGGATTGACAAAATGCTCAAAATTTGATTAAGCGCGTTTGCCAGGTTGACTTTTATCAACTTGCCAGCGCCGATTTTTAGAAATAATTGCCCCATGACGCTGGCAAAAACTGACATTAACAGTAAACCAAATTCTTGCAGATTCACAAAAATTCCTTAATGCTTGACACTACAAATGCTTTGACGACTTCTGCATAGAAATTGTCGGAGTTACACCTCCAATCTCCTTCACTGTATAAATTGGACGACCCTTAACTTCTTCATAAATCCGCCCAATATACTCTCCCAAAATTCCAATACAAAAAAGCTGTACTGAACCCAAGAAAAACAGGGCAATTGTAATCAATGTGAAACCAATCAAAGGTGAGGCAGGGTCAAATAATCGCCAGTAAATAACCAGTAATATCATCAACAATGCCGTCACCGCTGATACCATACCTAAATAAGTCGCAACTCGCAAAGGCACTTTGGATAGCGAAACAATACCATTAATAGCCAAGGCACACGATTTGCCAAAAGTATATTTTTCCTTTCCGGCAAACCGGGGGTCACGTTCAAATTGTACGGCAGTTTGGCGATAACCAACCCAAGCACGCAACCCACGAATATAACGATTGCGTTCAGGCATTGCGTTGAGAACATCAACTACTTGCCTATCCATCAAACAAAAATCACCCGTATCTGAGGGAATATCCACATCAGCCAAGCGTCGCAAAACACGGTAAAACACATAAGCCATCAAGCGCTTAAACCAATTCTCTTTTTGACGCGAAGTCCGTTGTGCGTAGACAACATGATACCCCTGTTGCCATTTTTCAATCATGGCTAAAATTAATTCGGGTGGGTCTTGTAAGTCGGCATCCATCACTACCGCAACTTTTCCGCGCACAAAGTTTAAACCTGCCGTAACTGCGATTTGATGACCAAAATTGCGAGCAAAACTAATGTAGCGAATCCTACTATCGTATCTGTGGAATTCGCGGATAGAACTTAACGAGCGATCGCTGCTACCGTCATCGACTAAAATTAATTCAGATTCACCATCTAACTGTTGCATAACTCCAGTCAAACGTCGATACATCTCGTCGATGTTTTCTTCTTCGTTAAAAATGGGAATAACTATCGAGTAGATTGGTTGAGTCACAACATTAGGGGAGTAGGGAGTAGTCAGTGGTCAGTGGTTAGTGGTTAGTGGTTAGTGGTCAGTGGTTAGTGGTCAGTGGTTAGTGGTTAGTGGTCAGTGGTCAGTAGTCAGTGGTTAGTGGTTAGTGGTTAGTGGTTAGTGGTCAGTGGTCAGTGGTCAGTGGTTAGTGGTTAGTAGTTAGTGGTGAAAAAAGGAAATACTAAAACAGTTTTTAGTCCTTACCAATAACAATTGACAATTGACAACTGACAAATGACAACTGACAAATGACAAAGCCCTAAAATATTGTCTTTTGGGCGACAATTAACGCCGATACGCCGAATGGTAAACGAATTTTGCCCATAAAGTGACGTTCGCTAGCAAATAATATACTCAAAAACTGATTTATTGGCTGTGATGGTAAAGCTAAGTCGCTGCTGCTACCTTGGGATTTGTTTTCAAGTCGCAATAGTTTTTGCAATAACCGAACCCCAGCAACCAACGGAAATAATAAAGTATTAAAGTAGCTGCCATAACGCAGGGTAAAATTAGCTTTACGGACAACCGAAATCAAACCTTGCAAACGATAGCGGCGCTTATGATGGTTGATATCGTCGTGATGACTCCATAAAAACTTGTATGCAGGGACTGTGATTACCAAATAACCACCAGGCTTTAGATGCGATCGCAGTGCCAAAAGTGCCGCTAAATCATCGTCCAAATGTTCGATCACATCGAATGCGACAATCAAATCATATTCATCAGCAAAGGGTATTTTATCGGGTAAGCTTCCCAACCTGACTGCTGTAACTTGTCGCTGGTTGGCAAATTGACAAGCGATTTCATCCAATTCCATAGCCCAAACTTGACCATGATGTGAAAGCATTCGCAAGTTTCCACCGGTACCACAACCTGCTTCGAGAATTTTCGCATTTTCTGGTAATTTTAGTTGACAAATCACCCGATTTAGTATCTCACGCCGCCCAGCAAACCACCAATGTTTATCTTCAACTGCTGCGTATTGGAAGTAAAAATCTTTGTCCATAGTTGACTAACTCCCCTTCCCCCTCTTAAACAAATAAACTTGATCGCGTTCAAACAGTAACTTGAACTCGTTATGACTTTCAATCTGACTGACTAAACTTGTTGCAAATTGGATATTGCTTCCCCATCCAGGATGACGAGTATTAAGTAATATATAATCAAAATCGTTCAAATTCGTCGGTGGAGAATCTGCATTAGCCAAATTGATAAATTGTCGATGGCTTAGATGTGCTGAAATTGAGGCAGTAGTAAGAACCCTAGCTTGAGGTTGTACTTGAGAAATTGCTTGTCGCGTTGCTTGCCAATTATCGACTGATTTTAAATATCTTCCCCCAAAATGAGTAAACTTTGCCAGCAATAAAAATCCGATTAACGACCAAATAATTATGCCACGTGGACTTTGTACCAACCCTTTACCTACTGCCAAACTCGCAATTACAGCTAATAACAAAAAGGGTAATGCTGGTAAGGAATATTGATGGACTAAATCTTTTTGCGGTTGGTAATCGGCAATGATATTTACTGCTACACAAGGAATTGCCCCAAACAAAGGTACTATGCTTTGACGCGATAATCCCCAAGC
>JANNFJ010000268.1:0-8837 GCA_031379725.1 Calothrix sp. OTE_75_metabat_31 | reverse complement strand
CTCCGGAACCAAGGACGCGGACGATTTTGTAACGTCCATCGAGGACTTTACCAGAAATTTGGATTTCTCGCTGTAAAAGTAGGTCTTTAAGGTCTTCTTGTTGGCTGATAATTTCTTGGACGACGCGGGAAGATGAGTTTTTCTTGAGAATATCAACGAGTTGGATTTTTCTTAACTTTTCGACTGCAATTTCGGTTCCCAAATATGATATGCCAATTACAACCATTGCCACAATGGGAATTGCAGTTGGAAAAAATAATTGACTGGAGATGAAAAATATGTAACTGATGCCTCCCCAAATTGCTGCGAAGGCAAGGCTAGAAAGGACTTTAATTCTACCATGTTTACTTTTAGCAACAAAAAAGGCACCTCCACCGACTAACGCTAGTACAAACAAACTGCGGGCAGGGGTGGTTGGGATTGCCAATGTTAAAGCCTTTCCTTCCATCAAGGTTGCTACAGCATTAGCGTGAATTTCCACTCCCGACATGCGGTCGGGAAATAACCAGTTAACTGCAACCGGATGAAAGTCATTAGCTAGGTTTGCGGTTGCACCGACTATGACAATTTTGTCTTTAAATATTTTCCCTGACTGTAAATTACTATTCCACTGGTCGGGGTCAAGAACGTACCAGAAGGGAACCGTGGGAAAAGTACCAGCACCACCGTAAAAATAAATGCGATCGCCTTTTGGTTTGGGAAAATCAATCTTTGCAGACCGCAGCGTTGCGGTATCAAAGTCTGGTATTTTGTCAAGTAACGAACCTTCTGTTTCGGTTAACTCCTTAGAAAATTCTCCTGCTAAACGGTGGACTTTACCATCAATTTCGAGGGGAAAATTCACCGAACCAACAAATTTGGCAGCGTTAAGAAGCAATTTGTGAGGTTGTCGTAGTTGTGTAACTGCTACGCTACTTGTTTGTGATTGCTCGTAAAGAGCAGCTAAAGCAACTTTACTGCCATTGCGTTGCAGTGCTGCAAATAACTTTTTATCGTCTTGGGTGCCGTAGCTACTGGGTAAATCAAACACTACATCTAAGGCTACAGCCCGCGCCCCCGATAGCATTAATTTCTCAATAACTTGTGCGTATGCTGCACGTTTGAAGGGGAAGGCTTTTAGAGGTTCAAGAGAAGCATATTTTTGGGGATTAGTTTGATAGTAAATTTGCGGATTCGATATCGACTGGTCATCGATTGCCAAAATGACGATATTTTCAGGTGGCGCGATCGCACCGCGAAATTGATAAAATGCCGATTGTGCCTGATTCTCCATCATTTGCGGCAATCGCAAATTAGAACCTGTCAAAATAGCCGCACCCACTACCCATACTCCAGCTAGCCAATGTCCCAACTGTGCCAGCTTTTTAGATTGTGCAAGCACTGTTGAAGCGGGTTTTGTCGATTTACTTGACTGTTGGTCGGTTGCACAGACATATTTTTTAGTTAAGGTAGTAGATGTAGATTTTTCTGCCATATCGTATATCTAAATTGATTTACGTACTATTACTCTTACTTTATTTACACGCGCCCATCCAGGATATAACCTGGAGTAACACTTAAATGAATATCTTATACATTTATTATCTATACCAGTATCGCCTATTTTACTTACATTGGCTTGACTTTCGGCGCAATCAACCCGAATTTCCAACAATGGTTCGTAAATTCGATAATACGATCTTGTGGAAATCCCTCGATCCATTAGTTCGTAATGATGCAACGTTACTCGTTTGTTAATTTATCTAACCTCCTGATTTGCTCATCTTGAGGAAAATACTTAAGGGAAATTACTACTGTGGACTTCCCGCTGTCCGACATCTACAAAAGATTAATGAGAAATAGCAAAAACGTTAAGGTGTTGCTAGTAAATGCATGTTGTCAGAGTATACAATTATTCTCTTACGCAATACCGGCAACACATGAAAGCAGTAAACATGCCTTTGTCGTTGATGTTGGCATGTCCTTTATTTGACATTCAAACCTCGACGATAGTAGCAAGTTATTACTTTAGCACTTGTCTATTTCACACCTCTTTAGGAGTAAACTAGATCGATATGCAATTATAGTCTGCTGTCGTAACAGTCAACTTTATTGGTTGATTTTTATTGCAGGCTCGTCTTGTTCGTGTTAGGAGGTAATAAGGGGAAAACTAATAAAAATAGTTAAGCATAAATGTTTTAAGGCATTATCTATTTGAACAACGTTAGATAAAAGATATACATGTCAACATAGTGCCAATATAATTTATAGATATTAGCAAAATAGTCATTTTATAATTGCTATAATCTATTGTTCCATCAAAATTCTTATGTATATATCTAGGTGTAAATTTCTATGGGTACGACTATGAATCGTCTGTCTATATTTGTAGACGGAAACAATATGTTTTACGCTCAACAAAAAAATGGCTGGTTTTTTGACCCACGTCGGGTATTAGAATATTTCAAACACGAACAATCAGAAACAACTCTCATCAATGCCTTCTGGTACACGGGCTTAAAAGACCCACAAGACCAACGTGGATTTCGAGATGCTTTGATTAGTTTAGGGTATACTGTTCGCACTAAAATTCTCAAAGAATATTATGATGATACTTCTGGTCGTTATTCACAAAAAGCTAATTTAGATATTGAAATTGTTGTAGATATGTTTAATACAGTTGACCAATATGACCGAGTTGTTTTATTTAGTGGAGATGGTGATTTTGAACGCGCAATTGAATTATTAAGGTCTAAAAATACTCATATCACAGTTGTATCCACCGAAGGAATGATCGCGCGAGAGTTACGTAATGCCACCGATCGATATATTGATTTAAACGATATCCGCGAAGTTATAGAAAAAGCCGAAGGATCGTAAATTGTAATAAATATTAACAATTTCTTGAAGTCAAAAAATAAAGTTGAAAATATTTGTAGTCGCCAGTAAAAATTAATCCGATGAACGTGCAAATGAACAACACAGACCGCATCATTATCTTTGATACCACACTCCGCGATGGCGAACAGTCTCCGGGTGCAACGCTCAATATTGAAGAAAAATTAACGATTGCCAAGCAACTAGCACGTTTGGGAGTCGATGTAATTGAAGCAGGGTTTGCCTTTGCTAGTCCTGGGGATTTTGAGGCAATACACAAAATTGCCGAGATTGTGGGGACTGAAAATGGCCCAATAATTTGTAGTTTGGCACGAGCTAGGCATGATGATATTAAAGCAGCAGCCAATGCGATCGCAACCGCAGCAAAAGGTAGGATTCACACTTTTTTAGCCACATCTGACATTCACCTCCAGTACAAATTAAAGAAAACCAGGTCAGAAGTTTTAGCAATAGCTGAAGAAATGGTCGCATATGCCAAAACCTTCACCAACGATATTGAATTTTCTCCCGAAGATGCCGGACGTTCCGACCCAGAATTTTTGTACGAAGTATTAGAAAAAGTTATCGCCGCTGGTGCAACAACAGTTAATATTCCTGATACGGTTGGGTATAGCACTCCTAGCGAATTTGGAGCCTTAATTAAGGGGATTAAGGAAAATGTCCCTAATATCGATAAAGCTATAATTTCGGTTCACGGACACGACGATTTAGGATTAGCAGTTGCCAACTTTTTAGAAGCAGCAAAAAACGGCGCTCGCCAGATGGAATGTACAATTAATGGGATTGGCGAACGTGCGGGAAATGCAGCCTTAGAAGAGTTGGTAATGGCTTTGCATGTACGTCGGCAATACTTTAATCCTTTTTTTGGTAGACCAGTCGATTCTGAAGCCCCACTGACGAATATCGATACAAGGCAAATTTATAAGACATCCCGCTTAGTATCGAATTTGACGGGGATGTTAGTGCAGCCAAATAAAGCAATTGTTGGTGCGAATGCTTTTGCCCACGAATCGGGAATCCATCAAGATGGGGTATTGAAAAATAAGCTCACTTATGAAATTATGGATGCTCAACTAATCGGTTTGACTGAAAATAAGATTGTGTTGGGTAAACATTCCGGACGCAATGCTTTTGGGACTAGGTTAAGAGAATTGGGTTACGAACTATCAGACACCGAGTTGAATAAGGCATTTGTCCGGTTTAAAGAAGTTGGTGATAAAAAGAAAGAAATTAGCGATTGGGATTTGGAAGCAATCGTTAATGATGAGATTCAACAAGCGCCTGACCTATTCCATCTTGAATTGGTGCAAGTATCCTGCGGTGACCATTCGCGTCCGACTGCAACCGTCACCCTTCGCAATCCATCAGGTGAAGAATTGATCGATGCTGCGACTGGTACTGGTCCTGTTGATGCAATTTACAAAGCGATTAATCGGGTTGTGAATGTTCCCAATGAATTGATCGAATACTCGGTACAATCGGTGACAGCTGGAATTGATGCAATTGGCGAAGTCACGATTCGCTTACGCCACGAAGACCGAGTCTTTTCAGGTCGTGCAGCGAATACCGATATTATTGTGGCATCGGCACAAGCATACGTAAATGCACTTAATCGCTTGTATGGAGCGATGCAAGTTGAAAGGCAGCAGGTACAAATGGTAGGGAGTAGGGAGTAGGGGGAAGAGGGGGTAAGGGGTAAAGGGGAAGAGGGGAAAATAGTTATTAAACTATAAACTCCTAACTCCTACTTCCTACTTCCTAACTCCTAACTCATAACTCTTAACTCCTAACTCCTAACTCCTACTCCTTACACTTTTAATTTAATGACAAACTCAGCACCGTTACCGGGGGCTGAAAAGCACTCTAATGACCCATTATGTGCTTCGGTAATGATTTGATAGCTAATAGACAATCCTAAACCAGTACCTTTACCCTCAGATTTGGTGGTAAAGAATGCATCAAATAACTTCTGACGGACTTCTTCCGACATTCCCAAACCGTTATCGGCAATCTTAATAGTGACTTGGTAAGGTTCTGCGAAAGTGGAAATTTTGATAATGTTGGGATTTTTTTCTACATCGAAATAACTTTTACCTGCGTTGGATTCGTCTAAAGCATCAATAGCATTGGCAAGAAGATTCATAAAAACTTGGTTAATTTGACCGGAGAAACACGGTATTAAAGGTAAATTTCCATACTCTTTAATAACCTGAATTGCTGGACGTTCGGGTTTAGCTTTGAGACGATGCGATAATACAATCAAAGTTGTGTCGATACTTTGATGAATATCAATTTCGCGTTTTTCGCTGGTATCGGAACGCGAAAAATTACGCAAAGACTGCATAATATCGCGGATGCGGTCGGTTCCTAACTTCATCGACGATATCATTTTGGGTAGGTCTTCGATTAGGTAAGGAAGGTCGATAGCTTCGATTTCATCTGCAATCGCACCACCTGGGTCAGGATATATTACTTGGTATAATTTAATTACGTTAATCAGGTCTTCAATGTACTGTTTGGCATGGGATAGATTACCGGAGATAAAGCTGACCGGGTTATTGACTTCGTGCGCTACGCCTGCTACTAATTGTCCGAGTTGGGAGATTTTTTCAGTTTGGACGAGTTGAGATTGGGTTTGTTTAAGTTTTATGAAAGCTTGTTGGAGTTCTTGATTATTTTGTTGGAGTTGTAATTCAACCCGTTTGTTTTCGGAAATATCGCGTACAATTGCTAAAAAATGAGGTTTGCCGTTGTATGTGTAAGGTGTTGCTGTAACTTCAATATCAAATACGTGACCATTTTTGTGAATATGTTTACCTTGTGCAACAAAATTTTTACCAGCTTTGACTTGTTCTAAACATTTTTCAAACAGATGATGGGAATCTGGATGAATATAATTGGTTGGATTCAAAGTCATCATTTCTTCCCAGTTATAGCCATTCATCCGTGCATAAGCTGGATTAATTGTGACAATATCGTTCGTTTCTAAGTTCATAATCGAAAGTCCATCGGTTATGTTTTCAAAAATGCCGCGATATTGTTCTTCTTGCTGTTTTATTGCTAGTTCTGCACGTTTTCGTTCGGTAATATCTCGTATTATCGATAGCGCACAGGGTTTTCCGTTGTATATATATGGATTAGCTGTAACTTCCACATCAATTAAGGTTCCATCTTTGCGAAAAACTGTAACTTGAGAGTAAAATTCTTGATTAGCTTTAATTTTGTCGAAGAATTCTGCGAATGAAGGTATCGAATCTGGATGGATAACATCTAAAACTGGGGTCTTTAAGCATTCTTCAAATGAGTAACCTAGCATCTGACAATATGCTGGATTAATTGAAACATACTGATTTGCTTCTAAATCGTAAATATTTAAACCATCGATTGTATTTTCAAAAATGCCGCGATATTGTTCTTCTTTTTGGGCAATTTCTGCTAAAGATGCGGCAAGTTGTTGTGATTTCTCTTTCTGAATAGCAAATAAACGAGCATTTTCAATTGCTATGGCAGCTTGCGAGGTTAAAACTTGAATTATTTGCCAACGTTCTTGACTAAATGCATTTGTAACTAAGTTGTTTTCTAAGTATACTAAACCGATGAATTTAGTTTGATAAAAAATTGGTGTACATAATACCGATTTAGGCTGTTTGTCGAGAATGTATGAGTCGGTTTGAAAGATTCCAACTTCGCTAGCATCGCTCAATAATAAAGGCTTTTGAGTTCTGGCTACATAATAAACTATCGAAATTGGAATATCATGGCTTTCATCCACAAAAATAGATTGCAATATTATCTCTGATTCATCCTGGTTGGTATCAGCAACTTCGATAAATAATTCACTATTGCGTTCGAGGATTATACATCCTTTTTGTGCCGAAGAATTTTCTAAAATAATATGCAACAGGTTATCAAGTAACTTATCGATAACAATTTCGCTAGAAATCGCTTGCGAAGCTTTGATTACTGTTGCTAAATCCAAGACTTCTTTGCTTGTAGTTGTACTCGTTGCATTAGTTATAGTATTGTAAAATTCTCCTTTTCCCTTTTCCCTTTCTCCTTTATCCTCTCTTAAATAAACATATTTATTTTCAAGTTGTTGAACTTTCGCACTAGCACCCCAGCGCAAATAGCTATGATATGCTTCCCAAATATAAGCTTGAGCAATTTTAGATTTACCTAGCGCTAGATAAAACTTACCAGCGCATTCGTTAGCAATAGCAACTTCTTGAATATACCCGTTTTCGGTAGCAGCAGAAATTGCCCGGTCGTAATATTCCATTGCTTGATATTGTTGTCCGAGGCAACGATATTTTTCTGCTTCGACCAAATCATATTTATGTTGATGGTTCATTGGTGCAGAATCTGCCCAATTCTGTAAGATTATTTGATTTGCTATGACTTGTACGAGTAGTTTTTCGGCTTGATTAGATGAAAGAATTACCAGTGAATCATAAAAATAAAAAACAGGTAAGCTAAAGAAAGTCATTCCTCCAGCTAAATATTTTCTTGTTTGAGTTGCCATTTCTACAGCTTGGTCAAAATCTCCAAACCCGTAACAAAGAATCAACTTGCGAAGGTAAAAATGAAAAAGTCCTTCGATGTCATTTGCAGCAAGTAAAATTGGTAATAATTGATTTTCATCGCAAGCTTCACCCACTAATAAGCAAGGGTTTGTAGATTTACCTTGCCAATTCAAAATCGACTGCCAAATTGTGAGACAACTGTAATGCGATCGCTCTTGCTTTAAATTAGTTAAAATTTGACTATATTCCTCAACTTTTGTCACAAGTGTTGTCAATTCCTTACCCATTAAATACGGGTAATGAGACAACTCTCGCAACGCATAACCAGCAAACTCTAAATTTCCCCCTGCAAGTCCGGCTTGATATACTTCTTGGAATAAAGGCAAACTCTCTTGTAGATGCTTCTCTCCATGCTGGATAAATGTTGCAACAGAGTAGAATGTCATCGCTTTGAGAGATTGCGAACTCGACTGCGAAGCTAAACTAAGTCCAATCTGACAAAACTTATTTGCGGTTTCAATATCTCGTTGAATATAGTTTAATAGTAAACCGTAACCAACATAAACCAATGCAGCATTAGGAGAATTTCCATACTCCAGCATTAATTCTAATTTCTTCAAGGTAATTAAAGGTGCAAGCATAGGAGTGCTAACATATGTTGCTGGAGTTACACTCATTAAAATTTGTATAATAGCTAAATGCTGAGGATTCCTCATCTTGGGAAGATTAACCAAATCCCCAATTGCAACACCGGATAACTTTATACTTATTGATTCGAGTACTTTTGCGACATCAGTTTGATTCGGTTGTGGTGGGAAACTGATATCAAAATAATTGAGTGCGTCTAAAGCGATCGCTATAGCTTCGAGTGGTTTATGCTGTACAGTACGAGCTTGAATAATAACCTCATAAACTTTCACACAATCAAGCGGATTATTGACATTTGCCAAAACCTTCGCAGCAAATTGTTCCATTTGCTCAAATTCACCACACAAATAAGCGACTTCTATCGCCGACTCGTACAAAGCAAAAAGTAACTCACTCTCCTCCCTCGATAATTTTTTATTCGTGTCCTTTGTGCTGACCTCATCGAATGATTTCTCAGTAGACGAATCTAGTAAACAAATTCCTACATTAAAATATTTCAAGGCTATATCATACGCTGTAACTGCCTTTGCCTTATTTCCAGCAGTCAAATTTAATCGTGCTAATTCTGTTTTTTCCTGAATATCCGAAATCATTTCTAAACCAGCATTAAGATGACTAACAAGTTCAAAAATTCGACTTTCTAACTCGTCATCTGCAATGTTTTGTCGCAGTCGTTGCCCAATCGTCCAATGTGTATGTTGTTTTTGAGTTTCGGGAATTAATGAATATGCAGCTTCTTGAATGCGATCGTGTAAGAATTTGAATTTCTGTTGGTTGGGGTGGGGTGGG
>JANNFJ010000265.1:0-10921 GCA_031379725.1 Calothrix sp. OTE_75_metabat_31 | reverse complement strand
GAAAAATTATTGTATCGGGTATTAAAGAAGGTTGGAATGAAGCGGGGACTTGGTATGAAGAGGGAGAATCGGGAGATTGGACTGAGTCTGATACTCTTGGTGGTTTGGATGTCCGAGGCAAGCGAGATGAGGAGTTGACTGTTGCGATCGCACTGCTTGAATATAGTACTGTCGCCGGAAAAGAACTCGACCAACCTGTAAATTTTCAAGTCAAGGTCAAAAGTGGGGTAGTTGATGGTGGCTATCTTTGGCTTGGCACTATCGGTTCGTTTGTATTGGCAATTAGCACGATACTAGCGGTTGGCAAAGCTGGCAAAAAAGTTATTTCCGAAACAATTAACGATAGCGACCCTACCGGACGGGCTACTCTTGGTGGCATAGATAGTCTCGTTTGTCTTAAAGTTGAAGTCGAAGCGGATGAAACTACACCACAGCAGTTGGAGGTGTGTTTCTTTATTAATAATGAGTATGGGGAACAAATATATGCTGAGTCGGTGATGGTTAATGTTAGCGTCGAGAAAGACGAGGGAAAGTTTAAGAAAGCTACGGCGCAATTAGAGAAATATTTTATACTGGCGCAACGCGGTTCTTATGGGTTTCATGTTGAGGTATTTCCTGACCAGCCTGTTGATAAGACGCGGCTTATAGTTAGGGATAAGACCCGCACGCTTTTCGGTGTGGATGTGGTTGAGTTGGGTGGAAAGTAGATATTTTTGTCTCGCGCACCAGGCGCACCAGGCGCACCAGAGGAAGAGGGAAGATGTTAGTTAAGATTTTATCGGCTGGGACAATTATTTTTGCGATCGCAACTATTTCGGCGGCTATGAGTAGTAGTTCGTCGTTGGTTTTACGAGAATCGAATCCGGGTAATAATTATTCGTCGCGTGCGGGGACTAATTTATCAGGACGGTATGATTCGCAAGGTGTTTGGATTTTCTATTCGTCGCGGTCTTCCTATGAGGGTTTTCAGGGTGGGGGACCGGGAAGCGGAAAATAAAGTAATTAAAGTTTAAATTAGGATGAAATATGGAACAGGGGGTTGATGGTAACTATAGTAATTCGGGTTTATTTGGTGAAAATACTGAGCTATCAGGTGTTTTTATAACGAAAAATCAACGGCGGATTCTTTTGCTGGCGGCGGCGGTGTCTTCAGGGACTGGGCTAGCTATAGAACTACTTTTAGGGAATTTAGCAAGTTATTTGATGGGAAATCAAGCGCTTGCCTACGGTATTGCTGTCGGTGGATTTTTGGCAGCGATGGGTATGGGTTCGTACTTGAGCCGATTTATCGCCGTCAAGGCTAAAGGTCGGGAGTTACAGCGAGATTTACTGGTATCGTTTATTAAAATTGAACTTGCGATCGCGCCTCTTAGTGCTATCTTACCGATGGCGTTGTTTGGGCTATTTGTTGCCGACGGTGGGATGATTTGGCAGGGACTATTTGTTGTCACCATCGTTTTGGGGACTTTGGCAGGATTGGAAGTGCCGCTGTTGGTGCGGATGCTGGAAGGTGTCGAAGGAATGCGCGAAGTGATATCGGGAGTTTTGGCACTCGACTATTTAGGTGGGTTATTCGGTTCACTGATATTTCCGCTGTTGTTGCTACCTTTGTTAAGCATGTTTCCCACAGCATTTGTTCTGGGTGCTTTACCTGCTTTCATGGTGTTTGCGATTGGACGATTTTTTCCAGGTATGCGCCGTTGGGGATATATTGGATTAGCTTTAGGGATAATTTTGTGCGTAACTGCACCGATTGCGATTCCCTTGGGAAATCAGTTAGAAAATAATTTATATAATGCCCCAATTATCAAGCGCGTGCAATCGACATATCAACGCATTGTGATGACTCGCCAAGGTCGAGACGTGCGCTTATTTCTCGATGGTGACTTGCAATTTTCCACACTCGACGAGTACCGCTATCACGAAGCATTAGTACACCCGGCGATGAGTGCCGTACCGAAGCCTAAAAAAGTACTGATTCTAGGCGCAGGTGATGGGATGGCAGTGCGCGAAGTCCTGAAATGGCAAGGAGTTGAGCGCGTCGTCCTCATCGAACTCGACCCAGCAGTTGTCAAATTAGCAACCCAGCATCCTCAATTAGTACGGGTAAATGCCAACTCTTTAAAAGATAATCGCGTTGAGGTTATAAACGCCGATGCATTTATTAAAGCACCGCAACTACCTGACACATTCGATGTGATTATTGCTGATTTTCCCGACCCCGACCATCAAAGCCTTGCCAAGCTTTATTCAGAAGGGTTTTATCGAAGATTAACAGGAAGACTCGCAGAAAATGGTGTATTAGTTACCCAAGCATCGAGTTCATTTTTTACACCCAAAGTAATTAGCTGCATCACCGCAACAGTTGCAGATACAGGATTAACAGTTCATCCATATGTAGTCGATGTACCCTCATTTGGTCCGTGGGGATTTGTTCTGGCAACACGCCATGATATTGATACAACAAAATTAAAATTAGAAGTACCAACAAAATACCTAACCACAGCACTTTTGCAACATCTATTCGAGTTGCCCAAAGACCTAGAACTAGGAAACACCCAGATAAACCGTCTCTCCAACCCCGTCATAGTCCGCTATCAAATGCAAGTGCGATCGCTTACTTACTAATCAACCGTCTTCCTTTGTGTTCTAGCCTGCGGCAACGCCAAGGGCGAACGTATCTTTGTGGTTCATTTATCGCGTTTCCCAGTCTCATGAGGTATAGTTTACACCAAGATCAGGGCGCAATGCCTTGCGCCCCTACATATGTACTTCAACTGGTTGGGAACTGCTATATCTTTATTTATTTAAATAATCAGGGGATATAAAATGTTAAGTATTTTACTAATAATTGTATTTTTAGTAATTGGTATCACACTTATAGTGTTACAACGCAAACAAACATTAAAAGGACGCAATTCCAAAGAACTAGCACCCAAACAGCATACAATATTTGACTTAGAAATCGGCGATATCATTCAACATATGCAAGTTGATTGGGTAGTAGAAGGTAAACTTACATATAAAACTGGCGCTTACTATTGGTTTGAATATCTCCTTCAAGACAAAGACAAAATAGCATGGCTATCGGTTGCAGAAGATGACCGTGTTGAAGTAGCATTACTCGAACCAACAAACCAACTCGATGTTTCCCATACTCCACCCCAGGAAATCAACTTTGGAGGGGATATTTATAAATGTATAGATTCAGGAACAGCGAGAATGACGCGCACGGGTTTAACTATGCGGAGAACATCTGAAAAATGCGAATATTTTGATTATGAAGGTGCGAATGGAGGAGTGCTATCGGTTGAAATTTGGGATGGAGATATTGAAGTTACTGTTGGAGAAAAAATTAATCCCCGGTCGTTATTGATATTACCTGGTGATGGGAGAACTGTGTATCGAGATTAATTGAGGTTGAAATCTGATAATATTCAAACAGTCCTCTGAAAGAGGACTTTGGCTATTAGACAAGGACTTACAGTCCTTGGCGGACGAAAGCGCAGTCGATAAATCTATTATTTTAATATCTAATGGTTGATGTCATTAATGCACGATATGTCTAGTAAGAATACTTGTATCAAGTACAATAGGAATATTTGACTTCGCTTTTAACCCGACAGGGATTGCAAATCCCTGTCTAATAGCAAAAATCCATTAAAATGGATTGGTAATCATAAATGATAACGATGTATCTTTTATCAGAAATTGGATATGTTGTTTGTTGCAAATGATTTAAGAATTACGGTAAACCAAAAAACTTAGTAACTAAAGGCAATAAAGTACCGCAAGTTTTAACTAATTCCACAGCAGAAGGTAAGTCAGAAATTATTCCTTTCAAAAAAGTTACCGACTTTTTGACTATTTTTTGTACACCTTCATCTTCGGGCTTTTGTCCAGCTTCGGCTATTTTTTGCAATTGTTCTAATGCTTCGGCTTTATCTTCATCGCTTAAATTAGTGTCAGTTTTTATGGCACTTTGAAGGTGTGTTAGTAATTCTTTAATTCCTGATTGGTCAGGTTCGGTCGATTCCGGTAATTGATTAATACTATTAGTGACATTACCGCTAATTGCACCAATGGCAACACCAGTCATTGACTGATTTTCACCTGCTGCTGCAATACCGCTGACGTTACCTTGAGTACCGCTGATTGAGACATTACCTTTACTAATTTCTGACATTTTAAAATCTCCTTTATTTTGATAAGTTTCAACGTAAAATTTGGGTTGATGAATCGCATTACTTAGTAAATTTTCTAAACTGCGAATGCGTTCGTCTTTTTCTTTAATGCCGATTAATACTCC
The DNA here is from genome assembly GCA_031379725.1 of Calothrix sp. OTE_75_metabat_31. Classification (GTDB taxonomy): domain Bacteria; phylum Cyanobacteriota; class Cyanobacteriia; order Cyanobacteriales; family Nostocaceae; genus JANNFJ01. The sequence continues at coordinate 6,612 of JANNFJ010000265.1, read as the reverse complement.
TTGTAAATCACTGTAAGGTAAAGATTTAATCTCGCTATAAGTTCTAAAATATTCATTGTATAACTCCGAACGATTAACATTACTTGCAACAATTGCTTGGAGTCGAATTTTTTCTTGTCCTCTGCCTTCCAAAGAAACCACTTCTAACCCAGCTTCAGGATAATTATCGGCTAATTGGGTAATTGCGATCGCAGCTGCAGTTGGGTCGATTCCTTGATAGTGGAATAGGTCGAGTGTTTTGAATTTACTTGCAACTTGACGAGGGTCGATATGTTGGGTTTGATATAGATCGAGGGTTTTAATGATGGGGGCAATAAAATCTGCAAAATCTCCTTCTTTAAATGTTTCGTTACGGTTATCGGGTTTGCGGCAAGGGTCGGGGTCGCTTTTAGTGGGCAATCGCATATAAATATATTCGCACTTGATTGCTTGTAATTGAGTATCGGTAGAAATTCCCCAATTTTGAATGTATGCTCCTGTTAGATGGGCATTGTTTAAATGGGCTTGATATAACTGTGCTTGAGCGAGTTTCGCACCTGATAAATTGGCGTTTTCTAAGTTAGCTAGACTTAAATCGCTACTAACAAAGCAAGCATTTTCAAGGTTTGCATTCTGTAAATTTAAACTTTGTAAACTTAAATAATCGAAGTTTTTATCTCGACCATCTTTAGTAGTTACTAATTGCCGCACCCTCACATCTTTTAAATATGTATCATCGATACGTGCTTGGTCTAGCTTTTGGGCATTTAACCAACAAGTACGGGTGAGAATTGCATTGCGAAAATCAACACTTTTAAGGGTTGCTTGAGTGAAATCAGCATCGGTTAAATCGGCATTCCGAAACTTGGTTCCACCGTGAGAAATAATAGCAACAGCTAAAGAACGGATAAGCGAATACTTTTTATTATCTGATATTGCTTGCCAACCAACATAAGCACCCAAGGTAATTACAGTTAAACTAACCATCTCCGAAATAATAAAGTAAGTAAAGTCTAAGTAAGTCAAGTCTTTAGTTTCGTCGGTTCGCAGTCCGAATGATGCACCTAATACAATCCCAAATAATGCCATTGATACCATGACAATTCGTACTTTTGGTAAAGCCATTACCCTTGCTATTGCCACAGCTAAAGCCATATTTACAAGTCCAGGTAAGGAACCTGCTAAAGCGACAAGTGTAAATACAGCACCGATTGAGAGCATTTTGGCAAGCTCACTTTCCTCTGGTAAAAAAGCGAGTAGGGCAATTAAAAAAGATGCAATAAGTACCGATAGAGTTGTAAGTTTTGCTCCTAATCCTTTCCATAAAATAATAATTAAAAAACTAATTAAAGTAATTAAATAAAAAATAGCAGATATTCTACCTCCGAAAGTATCACCGCTTAATAAGCTAATAACATAAGCAGTAGCATAGGCAGTAATTAAACCAGCAAATAATGACAATATTATCGATAAAGTAATTAAAGCTATTGTCCAAATAATCGGTAAACCTGCTTTGGCATTAGAAAAATTTGCAGCCACCAGCACCGCACTCGAAAAGTTTGCACCACGAATATCAGCATTGCTAAAGTCTTCACCAGTCAGGTTTTGTCCTCGGAAGTCTACATTTTGTAAATTTTTTTTTTGGATTTCATCTGGCATGTGTATTTCCCGGTTGAGTTTGAGGACATTTCCATTTGAAGACATCCTTTAAAACTGGTATTCGACATATTAATACTGGTCTGTCACTTGTATTATTTCTTGGCATTTGTCTAGGTTGACATGCTGGATCTTGGGAATTGTGCCCTAATAATTGGTTCATGCACCTGGCTCGAATATCCCTTCTTGAATCTCTTATAGGTGGTGGGTCTTCTCTTGGAATATCCTTACCACTTTCTACATTTACACTATTCGATGGATAAACTTGGGTTGATGGTGTCTGAGCAATTATTTGAGTACTGCACAATAGAGAAAATGCGATCGCTCCGGGTAAAGCAAAACCGATCAGCTTAGTGACAGTGAGTGTTGACTTAGGCATGACATACCTCCTTTAGCAAAATAGTCACTCAGTAAAATGTTTTGGGAATACATTTTATCTTCGTAGTAACACGTACATTAGATACAAAAGCAATTCGTATTGTTCCGGATATATACCAATACAGTTCAGTTAAGGATTATTCGTGGGTATTAATAAATATCAGAGACGCGAAATTTCGCGTCTCTACATTAGGTTAGTCATTGATTCATAGTCTTATATACTAAGGACATTTCCATCGGAATATTGCACGTAAGGCTGGAACGCGGCATATTAAAGGTGGATTGTTCATTACCCTACTTGTCGCCATTCTTACAGTTGTAGGGGTAGCTTGACCACTATTACACGACTGAGTGCTTATTCCTTGAAAGCTACAGTCAGTTCTTTCTAGAATTGCTTCATAAGGAACTAATTCATCTTCGTTTCGATTTTCTGATGTTGCAGTTTGTGATTCAACTTGTTTTTTTAGCGCAAGACGAATAGCAAATAAAGCGTAATTCGCAGAATCACGAACTAGATAGTTTTCATCTTTAATTGCAATTAACAAAGCTGGTAAAGCATCTTTTGCATCTCCTCCAAATTTTCTTAAAATATCAGCAGCACTAGAACGAACAAACCAATTTTTATTGGTAAGTGCAGTAATTAAAGCTGGAACAGCATCTTTACCAATTTTGGCAAGACTATCAGCAGCTTCGGTACGAACATGTAAATCTTCATCGTTGAGGGTTGCAATTAAAGTTGGGATTGCTTGCTTTGCATCAGTTCCAATTCTTCCTAAAGCTTTAGCAGCAATGTAACGAACTGTCCAATATTCTTTGTCATTAAGTGCTTTTACCAAAGCTGGAACTGCTTCTTTGCCGATTTTGCCGAAAGTATCTACAGCGACAATGCGTACATCTTCGTTTTCGTCGAGTAATTTTGTTAATGCAGGTAAAGCAGGTGCAGCTTCAGAACCTAGTTTACCAAAACTAGCGATCGCGCTCATATGCATCACTTCATCCTGACTCGACAAAGCTTTAATCAAAACAGGAATCGATTTTGACTGACATGCTGAGACTCGATTTAAAATCGTATAATCGTTGTTTTCGATTTGCTGGATATATCTTTCTATCTGCGAGTCGGTACATTGTCCTAGAACTGATGGAGTTTGAGCTTGGGTTTTAGTATTATTGGTATATGCAGGGGCAACCGCAACTGCAAACCAAGTTAAAGTAGCAAGTATATAAGCTATTAACTTCTTTTTTTTATACATCATACGCAGCTAGTAGCCTTGTGATTCAGAGAATGTACTGGGATACAAATCAAATTATCGGTATTCCAGATAATACGTAAGAGTGTTCCAAAAAATAGATGATCTCGCTTGATAACCATCGACTACGATAAGTTTTGAGATGCTTCCTACGTCAGCATGACAGTCGGGGCACTTTTTTACTTGGATTACTCTAAGTGGATTCCCTGTAAATTAACCGTTTGATTTTGGGAAAATATGCCAATGCAGGAAGCAGAAGATATAAAATACAAACAGCAGTTACTGAAAGACTTTAACAATCGCAGTAATTACGACAATGGTAGATTTCATGCACCTGTTGCCAAGCGTTTAGTTGAATTAGCGCAGCTTGAAAGCGAACAAATAATACTTGATATTGCTACAGGTACGGGGTTAGTGGCACTTGCTGCTGCTAAGATAGTTGGTGCATCCGGGAGAGTAACTGGTGTTGATTTTTCTGTGGGAATGCTCAAACATGCGAAGCAAAAGCTGGGTGAGGAAGGGTTGCAAAATGTGGAATTTATTGAAGCAGATGCAGAATATTTAAATTTTGGGAATAATACTTTCGATAGAGTTTTATGCTCTTTGGCAATCAGTTATTTGAGTAATATTCCTGCGGCTTTACATAAATGGTATGGTTTTTTAAAACCTGGTGGAATTTTGGCTTTTAATACTTTAGCCGAAACTGCTTTCCCTCCTTCGATTTTATTTCGAGAAGTTGCGGCTCGTTATGGTGTTATGGTTCCGAATCCGAATGTAATGTTAGGAACGATTGAAAAATGCCAGGGAATATTGAAATCTGTTGGTTTTAGGGATATTCAAATTGAAGCAGAACAGCAAGGATGGTTTTTTACACCCGATGTTAAGACTGCTGAGGAATTATGGAAAATGAATGCTACTAATGTTAATGGTTGTCAGGTAAATCAGCTTTCATCTGATAAATTAGAGCGATGTAAGGCAGAATATATTGCAGAAGTTCAAGCTTTAAAAGCTACGGATCGAGGTGTTTGGTGTGATGCGATGATGTTTTTTGCGATCGCGCGAAAATAGGGGGGCGGGTTTAGGGAGATTTTTCGTTGTCGTATGATTATATTCGAGAACCCGCCCGTACACATGGGGGGGTTAGAGACATTTCTTTGCTGTCGTATGATTATATTCGAGAACCAGCTTGTACAGCGCTGCGATATCAATTAAGAGTAGCAACTATCTGTTCAGCCGTTAACTGTAATAAATTGAATGTAGGAGAGATAATGCGATCGCTACCCCGAAATTGAGCAGGCTTTTGGTATTGATTCCCACTTGCTGATAACTGGTAAATCGATATCGTTGGTTGCTTTGGATTGCCAATATAATCCCGACCCCCTAAGCCCAAGTAATCCACAATCCAGTATTCTGGAATACCTATCGTGCTGTAATCTTCGACTTTTCGTGCGTAGTCATTTTGCCAGTTAGTGCTGACCACTTCCACGACAAGTTTGACGGAACTTCCCAAGGTAATAATAGGCTGATTCTGCCACAACGGTTCCGATGCGATGGCAGTTTTGTCTAGTACTACTACGTCAGGACGGAAAGCTGTTGTAGTGCCCAGAGGTTTAATTAAACAACGGGCAGGTGTAAACCAAGGGACATTCAACCGATCTATCTCGACATTAACTTTTCGCACAACAAAAGCACCCACCTCTTCGTGAGGTCCAGTCGGTTCCATGTCAATAAGTTCCCCGTCAATCAATTCGTAACGCTCGTTATCTCCATACCGAGCGATGAAATCATCGAATGTCAAGAGTTTAGGAGCAGATTGTACCATAGGGATTACGCCCAGTTATTGTACGAACATTATGTATTATAAATCTTGGTAGGCTGATTCATCTGCCGCAGATTCCCATTCAGTCATTAATGAAGAAATACCCAGCAAATACTCTGGCTGTAAAGTTGGTTGTGAAACAGTTGCCGTCTGTGGCAACAATCCTTTTTGACCTGGCATCCCATTGTCTAAAATAATTACTTCTACCGATGAACCAACTGGTAGTGGTAATGTTTCTAAGAGGATGTTTGAAAAGTATATTTTGTCATGCTGAACGGAGCGATAGCGCAGAGAAGCTTCTCAAAAATATACGGCTAGTAGTGATTCTTCACTTCACTTCGTTCCGTTCAAAATGACAAATTATACCTATGTTGGACTTTTAAAACATCCTCTAAGATAGCCAAACCATCTTCAGTTGCGATCGCATCGACTTTATAGGCATTCATCTATACTGTACCCCTTGTCGCTCTCTGCTCGATTGTAGCTCATACAGGTAGGACTGTGACAAAAAAAATTTGTATGCGTCCCCTCAAGGTATGACAAAATTATTAAGTATGAGAAAATTATTAGGTATGACAAATAGCGACTACGAGCAAAAATATAAACGCAAAGTAATTGACTTTTTTAACAGCAGAACTACTTACGATAACGATTATACCATTCGTCGTGCAGCCCCTCTGCTCGCTCTTGTTCCGTTAAAGAAGGGGCAACAAGTATTGGATATGGCAACTGGTACGGGTATTATTGCTATTGCTGCTGCACAAGCTGTTGGGGATGAAGGAAAAGTAATCGGTGTTGATTTTTCTGCGGGGATGTTGAATCAAGCACAGCAGAAAATCGATGAATTGGCATTGGAAAATATTGAATTAATTGAAGCTGATGCCGAATATGTCGATTTTGATGATGAAAGCTTTGATATTATTATTTGTTCGACTGCAATCGTTTATTTTAAAGATATTCCTGCTACGTTGAAAAAGTGGCATCGCTGGTTGAAGAAGGGTGGATTGTTGGGATTTTCTAGTTGTTCTCAAGAATCTTGCGAAGCACCGATTGTAATTGCAGCTTGTGCTAAGTATGGGATTGATATTACAAATATTAACGAACCGACAGGTACTTCAGAAAATTGTCGTAATTAAGGTTGAGTCTAAGCAGTTTGGTAAATATCTAAGTTTGGATGATGCGAAAAAGTGGTGGAATGGAACTTGGTTGCATCCTCAGAATCCTTTGCCGCAACTTTCGCAAATAGAGATTGAAATGATTATCGCTGAATATGTCAAAGAGGTGGAAGGGTTAGTGACGGATAAGGGAGTGTGGCAGGATATGACGATTTTTTTTGCGATCGCAAAAAAGGGGTAGAAGTTAAGAAACAGATTTTGGTCAGGTGCGTTGCAATACTGCGTAAGTTTTAGGGAAATTAGAAACCCGGTATCTCCAAGATACCGGGTTTCTAGTGCCCTCGACTATCCTTAACAAAAGTACTATTGGGGTAGGGCGGTACAGGTTGTGGTAATTGGGAGAATGGGGTGGGGTGGG
>JANNFJ010000262.1:0-1764 GCA_031379725.1 Calothrix sp. OTE_75_metabat_31 | reverse complement strand
GAGGACACTTTCGCAAGCCCAAATGTTGTTGGTGGTGGGTTTATTTCCCTGATGATGGGTACTCAAACAACCCGATGGGGTGTGTCGCTTCACAATTATCTCAAAACTTACTACGCACCTTTATTGTTTCGTCCTCACTTATTTATGAAAGGATTGCGGTTGTTATTTGGTGACCAGGTGATATTTTGCCGTCGAAAAGAGTTTTGGGAATGTGGTGGATTTGATGAAGCATTGCCAATTATGGAAGATGGGGATTTGTGTTTGAAACTCTCCAAAAAAGGACAAATTCGCTTATTAAATCGTATTGTCACCAGTTCTGACCGTCGTGTTGCCCGTTGGGGAGTATGGAAAGCAACAGCAATCTATCTTTACGTAGGGATTTTATGGGGAATTGGTGTTGATGCTAACTACCTCAAGAAATTTTACGAAGATATTCGTTGATTGATATTCCAGTCATAGTAAAGGTATTGAATTGGGGTTGATGCTGTTATTGGTAAGTCGTTATCTAAATAAGGTCGAATATATTCGGGTATAGATGGTGCAACCTTTAAAAAGTCTTGACGATACCATTTGAAAATCTTACTGCAAAACAGAATATTGCTTTCTTCGTCATAGCAAAGTTTACCAACATTGTTAATAAAGCGACGTGCATCATCATCTAGCTGCTGCTGAACTTGTTCGGGGAAATAAGCACCGTCACGCAGCAAAGGACAACCAATCGAAGCACAAACAATCGAAAAATGAATTCGTGGTTCTTGTAATTTTTCTCGCAGAATATTATTTTCAATTTCACCTAAACTATAAAATTTGCCTCCAACGTTGTGAACTCGACTTTGAAAAAACCAGAGAAAAGCAAACCAATTCGGAACTCCCCAAATTTTCGGTAAAATCGACTTAATGGGATATCTTTCGAGAATCGCAGCAACTGTAAATGCATTATAAAGGTTAATCCATAATGCTAATTGCTCGGAATCACTCATATTAGCTTCGATTTCCATTTGGGAAATAGTTGATAACCAATTTGTAAGTTGTTCCGGTTGTTCGCGTTTCCATGCAACGTAATTGACAAGTCCTTGTTTGTCAACATACTCCCGAAGTAAATTATCCCACGGTGTAAAATCAATGGAATTATTCACAATTCACCCACCTTTAATTCAACCAGTACCTATAATTGCTAATTTACCTCACAGTGGCTTATTTGTTCCTGATGATATTGGCAAAGTTATGAGTCCACAACATCTGGTATCTTTACCCAATAGCGACTGGCATTTAGATAAGCTGTATGATTTTCTACCGTCGCTAGGTGTGACGGTTATGCAAGCTAATTATAACCGCTATGTCGTCGATTTAAACCGCGAGGTTAAAGAGATGATAAGTGGTAATTTTTGGTCTGCTGCGATTCCACTGCAAACTGCTTTTGGTCAACCTATATATACAACTAATCCCGAACTGCAAACTCTAAATGAGCGGATTGATAAATTTCATTTGCCTTATCATCGTCAACTTCGCAAGCTAATAGATGAGAAGATAAATGAGTTTGGCAAGGTTTATTTACTCGATTTGCATAGTTTTGGTGGTTTGATTAATGACCAAGTTTGTTTAGGTAATTTAAAAGGTAAAAGTTGTTCGGAAGATTTAATATGTTGCGTTGAGAATAGTTTTAGCAATGAAGGATATCAGGTTGTTAAGAATAAAGTTTTTACTGGTGGGTATATCACGAGATATTACAGCCAAATACCTAATGTGGAAGTTTTACAAATCGAG
>JANNFJ010000261.1:0-1867 GCA_031379725.1 Calothrix sp. OTE_75_metabat_31 | reverse complement strand
TAACGAAGCTACCAAAAAATGGACAATGGCAATAAGAGACTGGGGAATTATACTTAGCCAGTTTACCATTATATTTGGGGATAGATTAAAAATAAATTAAACCTCCGATTTTCTATTTACACACTTAGAGGGATAGTGTCGTTGACCCTTTACAAGAAGATAGCTTTCCGAATCTAAAATTTTTTTAGGAAATAGCTCAACTCTGCATTTCCCTAAAAAAATATTAATCAGACCATAAAAGTCCTCCTCTTTTGTGATTTTTTTAATCATATTAGTCAAAGTTTATTTTCCATGTTCATTTGCTTGAGGCACTGCGAGGAAATCTAAGTCACTTAGTTGGAATCTCAAATCGAACTTTTTCTTCAACCTGTTCACTTTTTTCATTCGTATATTTTTTTGTTATGGCCATTCTACCGTCTCCACCTGTACTTTCGTGTATTTCGTAATTTGCTCCATCCTTTCCAGTAAAATTTTGAAGTCCCTCATGAGGTTTAATACCATTAGCTTCCGCCAAATTATCAAAATGTTCTTGTGCTGTTCCCTCACCTATATACTCTCTTTCTATGTATCGTTTGTTCTGTTTTTTATCCAATTTATCCTTGATAAGATTTGAATTTTTAGTTGTATCGTCAAAACTCTTATAAATTTTCCTCAATCTGTCCGCTGCAATTTTTCTTAAAGCAGAGACACTAAATGACCCTTTCCTAAGCAAGTATTTTATCTCAGATACGCCTATACAACCTAACAATACATCAAAAACCATTTTTCCATGAGCATATCCTGCTTCACCAGTAGTACTTTCAAATGTTACGTCACTGAACCAGTCTCCTAATTGTGTCTTAATGCTATTATAAACCTTATCAGCCAACTCTGCATCACTAACTAAATTGATTACGGAATATGTGAAATCAATAGTTTCAGATCTAATACTACTTCCTTCGTCCGTCCAAAAGAATATAGTACTAGGACTCCATGCTTGGCTAAATTTAACGATATCAGTAGCCAATTCGATGCTTTCTAATATTCCATCCCCAATTCCAAATATTAGACCAGTGGCATAATAGGAATCATTTGACAGAAATGTTTTCAAACTTGGCCAAGCTCCCTTACCGTCAATATCAATAAGCGTAATCGGACTATTGCCTGCGTAACAGTAATTGGATTGATAATGATAAGTATGAAAAAGTGGATCGCAACTCAGAAATTTCCCCAACCTTCCATCATAAATCCTCGCTCCAAAATCATAACTATTTCCTTCACCGGAAAATTCATCATCCTTTTCCTTTCCATTAAAACCATAACGATATTCAGGGGCACTCCAACTCCTATCATACAACCCAACACCAAACGGCGAATAATCAGTCACAGAAATAACCATTGCTTTGTAACCAACAATTGAAACCAAATTATTCTGATCTGTAAAAGTTACAGCCAACTTCACATCCGAAATCACACTCAACACATTCCCCAAATGATTTGAAATTTCATATTGCTTCAAACCCAATATTCGAAATTGGGAAGTATCCAAAAGCGGCCCTTGCTGATCAATCAATTCAACAGACTGAACATCCATTCCCAATCTGGAAGAACCGTAGATATGTCGTTCAGTTACTTTCATGGATGTTTCACCTAAAGTGTTGTTGCCTGGATTGGCAGGTGTGGAGTTCAACTCATAAACCGCCATTACATTGCCCGAGGCATCGCGAAGATAGTAAGTTGATTTGAGTTCTATAATAAACGTCTTAATAATTTGCGGATAAAGATGTGAGTACTGTATTTGGTTTTTTAAATTTATTAAAGAAGCTATCTAAACATTTTTCCTCTTCAGATAAGGATTCAAAATACCTGTTATGTGTCACTGCTCTTC
>JANNFJ010000254.1:0-7035 GCA_031379725.1 Calothrix sp. OTE_75_metabat_31 | reverse complement strand
TAAAATTTGTGCATAGGTTTTGCCATCGATATATTCCTGAACAATAAACAGTCTTTGGTTTTCAGTCAACCAAGCTAGAAATTTAGGAATTTGCGGATGTTGAATTTGGTATAAAACTTTTGCTTCCCGTTCAAATAGTTCCTGGGATTTACGTATAACATTGGTCTTATTGGTTGCAGGTACAAACTCTTTGAGTACGCAAGCTTCACCAAAACGCTGATTGTCAAATGCTAAGTAAGTTCGTCCAAATCCACCTTGCCCCAGAATTTTCTGAATCAGATAACGATTATTTATTAAAGTTCCTGGTTTAATTTCGGCAATCATTTTGAAATTATGATTTAAGTATTAATATGCTTTATTGTTGTATGGGAGTCAGTGAGTGAGTATTATGCAGCATTTAAGGCAATAATGCGTAGGCTTTTGGCAAAAGGCGTAAAAACTTGGTATACCAAAAACGGCTAGAAATTGGACTTTCTAAATTGCTATAGCGCCTTTGGGTTAGACTTAATAGCTAATAGCTAATAGCTTAGAGTATATATAAAAATTTTTTTCGCTTTAACCTTTACCCCTTGCCCCCAAACGCGTCTCAGAAAAATTTTGCATCTCTTAAAAATATAAAGCTTCGCATTCGTAGTTTTCGGGAGTCGGCTGGGTTTGCCATACTAACCCTTCCCCAGCAGCATCCAAAGCGACTTCAACATAAAGACTATTTACAGGAGTTTTAGCTTGAGCTTGATTTCCATCGAATGGCTGTAAATCTTCAGTCAAAAGCATCAATTTAACCCCTACAGGAATCATCTCACCTGAAGAAGCACTCCGCAATTCAAAGCGCCAAACTCGATCTTCAATCCTACCTTTAGGTTGTAACCGTAATTCATATTCTTGCCCGGTAATGGTTAATTTTCTGACCATAGTTGGTAATGTAGGCTCCTGCCCAGATCCACGCGCTCCTTCAAAACTGGGCTGTAACTCGACAGCACCCCAGCCAAATTTTTGAGCAAAATCGGATACACCATTTTGCATCCATTGTATAATTGACCACTGTTGTTGCAGCCCTTGACGTTGTTCGTACAAACGTTGTCTCCAAGCTCCATGTTCTAAGATAGCTCCCCACATGGGAAATGGTACTGCAAGACGTGGTAAGACAATCTCCGCATTTCCCAAGCGAGTTACTAAGTTTTCAGCTTGAGCAACAGATAACTCTGGTAAAGGTGGAATTTCAGTGCGGACAACTTCTTCCGGACATATTTCACGTGCCATCCACAGAACATTCAAATTGGAAATCAAATCCTTTCCATCTAAACAATAAGCGCGATCGCGTTCATCGTAAGTACCGTCCTGTTTGAGTTGCGCAAGGCTTGCATATCCCCAAACCCGAATACAATTTTCATCTTTATTGACTTGCACTGCTAAATAATAATCAGCACTCCAGCTAGGAATATCCACCCATTCTTGAGGAACCCGCAGCTCGCTCAAATCGAGTGCTTCGGTGGGAATTAAGACTATTCGCACTTCACCGCAGTCAATAGCCGTACCGTTAACTACTTCCCAAATGCTGGGTAATACCGCAAGATGGGGAAAAACAGTGGCGTTGGGAGCGTATTCTTCTTGCAACCAAGGTAAAAAAGCATTCAAACTCAAGCGGTTGAGATAAGCCATCCAACGGCGATTTTCTGTTGAAAAACCTTGCTCCTGGGAATTTGGTTGCTCGGTTTCGGGAATTTCCAGCCACAAATGCCTGGGGTTTGTGATGACGGCTGCGCCTAGATCAAATGTCATATTTATTATTGCTCCTGCAAGGAAGAAGGGCGAGTATAGTAAGCTTTTAACCACTCCTCTAAAACGATACCCATGTAATCTAATACCTGCGAGTTTAGGGAAATATGCAACGACTCTTGAATCCAAGTCAAAAGCTTCCGCAATAAGGTGTCTTGACACTTGCCGAGGCGACGAGAAACAGTATACTGCTTTACTTCAAGTTTTTGGGCAATTTGCTGTTGAGTTAAGCCTTGACTGTAGTACAGTTTTATGATACTTGTCTCCTCCTCATTCAATTCACTCAAAGCTGCGATTAAAGCATTACTAATTTGAGATTGCTGTGATTTTCTCTCACTGAGTTCTTCACTAGCAATAATGGACGTGAGTAAGGATTCCTGCCTGAGTTGGGGTAAGATATCTTGAAATTCTCCACCAGAATCACTATCTCCTGTCGGCGCGTTCAGCGAAGCCACATTTGGATAGAAATAAGCCCGTGCAGCTTTTGCACTCGCAACCAGCATTTTTTCGATAGTTTCTGCCGTCGATTCTGCACCCGGTTGCGGAAGTTGGGTGTAACGTTCGCTATTAAACAGTTTTGCGATCGCATTCCATACTGCTTCTGATGGTTTTTCTAGTTTGCGCGTGTTAGTCCCTTGTTTTGGAGCATATAAAGCTTGGTAACATTTCCAAGCTAATACATAACGCGGTAGAGCATCTCCACTCAATCCAGCATTTTGTAAAGACTCTACCAACCGTTTTTGAGTCAGTCTCCGCAGCAATCGCCAATTAGTGCAAATATCAACTTCCTTTTGCTGCCGCAGCATTTCCTTTATTTCGCTGCTAAAAATGGCACTGGCATAATTTTTGAGGTTAAAACCCATATCGGGTTTAAAACCTTTTAAAACTTTGTCTGTGCAGGTTGTAATCATTTGAAAGCAGTCTGACAATGTATACTGTGCGGAAGAAAAATTGCTAAATGTTTTATTAGCTGCCCAATAACAAACTTCTTGTAGATAAGCTGATAAATGTCCGCTTGCCAAACTTTCGGTCTGGGTTTGCCATACTTTATACCAGTATGTCACCCAAAAAAATTCCGAAGTTTCTGGTGACGGCAGACGTGCCTGATAATTGACAATATTCCGTCGCAGTTTGGCATCGACAGCCCAACCAATTACCCTGTCAGCGTCAAATTGCAAAAAAGTCGTAAATAGTTCGATGATACCTTGGCGGGAGCGCATAAACTAAATCACTCGCAAGTACATGAGTACGTTATAAGTACAGATATATAGTAGATGAGATGCGACAACTGAGTTCATTTGTCTGCAAACTCTATTTTGATTAAGTTTAAGTTTTTTAAAACCGCTATGTATACTACTAACGGCTAATATTATACTTTTCGCCCTTGTTAGTTGCAGCTTTCTTCGTAACCCAATATCACAATTGGAATCGTTGGGTTACGCTCCACTGCAACGGCAGTTGCTACAATGGGAGGTAGACGCGCAACGGCTTGTCGTAAGTACCCCCGCAACGCACTGCCGAACCAACCTACGAGCTACAATAACAAAGTTCATTTTTTAACTGTGTTTATACCAATTTAATATGAAGTTGCATAAATAATTGGTGTTAGTATACTTATAAAGGAAGATTCGGCGGTTTTTCTCGCTTTATATTTTAACTTGATAAAGTAACTGGGGTTAATAAACCTCAATAATTTTGCGTCAATTACTATTTAGTCTATGACACGTAGGAATTTTTGTGATGATAGCTATTAAATTTCATAATCATTTTTTAAGATTATAAATGCAAATACGTATTTCCAAACTTACATACGCCATACGTTAAGCTACCCTGCACTTCCATGCGTGCGGCAAACGCTAGGTTTTTCCTAAGTCCTACTTACATTTGTAGCGAAGCATATTATTGATTTTTGTAAAACTTGCATAATTTGCAGCAATTAACCCAACTATATAATATGTATAGGGAAAGTTAGCGCGTACGTAGTATATAAAAGAACTCCGTGCTTTCGACTAACACTTAAATAGTAACAAAAGAAAAAAACTTAATTATTAGACAGTAAATCATCGCACGTTAATAGGATTAAGTAAAATATTATGTCTCCCATCGGCGTTGGTTCTAGTAACTCAACTACTATACTAAAAACAGGGGAAGCCAAGCTTTGGCTGTTATTGATAGGCGTTAACGAATACCAAGATGCTAGCTTACCTTCTTTGCGCTATCCGGCATTAGATTGTCAAGGATTAGAAAAAGCACTCATTAATGCTACTGCCGGATTCCCAAATAAAGAGGTAATTGTCCATCATGATTTTGCAGCACAATCTGCTAGTTTAGAGCGGATTCGCAACAGCCTGCAAAAAATTGTTTCGCAATCTCAATCTCAAGACTCGATTCTTTTGTATTTTTCAGGACATGGAGTAGTAGAGGCAAATACTCAACAAGCTGTTCTGTGTTTCCCAGAAACACGTAAAGATGATTTACTAAATACCGGATTAGGTATGCAAGAATTAGTACAAGTATTAGGTGCTAGTTCTGCCAATCAACAGTTAGTTTGTTTAGATACTTGTCACAGCGGTGACATGAATTTGTTGAGGAATGGTGGTAATAGAGATGGAAGTACCCCGTCTGCCTTAGTCAATCCGACACCACAGCTTGTAGATGTGCTTAGGCAACGTGCGTCTCAAAGCAAAGGATTTTGTGCTTTGTTGTCTTGCGATCGCGGTCAGCAGTCTTGGGAGTTCCCGGAGTTAGGACACGGAGTATTTACTTACTATTTGATGCAAGGGTTATTGGGTGAAGCGGCTGATGCCGATGGATTCATAGAAGCTGATGGACTTTACAAATATGTTTACCATAAAACGGTGCAATATATTGATAAGTTAAATCACCAAGTGCGCTTGATTAATCAGCAAAAGTTGAACCGTGGAGAAAGTAAACTCCATCCAGAATACCCCCTACAAACACCTAAAAGAATTGTTGAAGGAGTTGGAGATTTAATAGTGGGATTCCAGCCTGTAAAAACTCAATCTCACCAGCGTAGACGTGCTTTAGTAATCGATGGACTCTTAAATCGTCAAACGACTGCTGACTTGAGTCGCTTATTTGCAGGTGCAGGTGGTTTTGAAGTCGATTACTTTCCACAAAAAGGTCAAAACTGGTCGGGAATTCGAGGGAAAATCCAAGAATTTACTCGTTGGGTTGGAGAATCAGAAACAAAATCTTCTTCACAATTAGGGGCAGTCAAAAATACCCGAACATCTTTAATATACTTACGTGGATATATCGAAGAAATCGAAGATGGAGAAGCGTGGTTAATTTTAGGGGATGGGATGCGCTTAAGTCGTTCTTTGTTAAGACAAGAATTGCGTCGCACTCAAAAAACTCAACAAATAATAATTATAGATTTAGTAATATCAGATTCTTCAATTCCTTCGCTGGAAAATTGGATAGAAGATTTACAATTTCCGACAGAACACGGACAATGTTTAATAATTGCTGCAACACCTGCGTCTGAGTCAGAGTTATTTTCTCAAACTCTTCTAAACAGCCTTGTAACAGCCAATCCTCAAGTCGAATTGTCAATTGCTAAATGGATTACTGAATTACAAAAGTTGATGCTTGCTAAAAGTATCGACTTACATGTATGGTTATCAGGAACACAATCGGTAATTGATATTTTGCCTGGTAATATTAGCAGTATTTTCCAAGATTTCCATCAACTACAGGTAACGGAAATTAAAGAAAACACACAGGAAAATGTTACTATTCCATTGTCTTCACTACAACTCCAAAAAGAAGAAACTCAAGAATTTGTTACTCTTGCTTCTTTAGATAGTCTGGAATTACAAGCAAAACAAACTCAGCTTAATTTAATTCCAGGTTCGCAGGAATATACCAATCTGGAACAGTTGTTTAAGCAATCTATAGGCCCTATTGCTCCGACAATTTTAGAAGAAACTATTACGCAAATAGCAACTTTTGAAGAATTAGTAAATAAATTAGCTACTTATTTATTACCTACAGAGCAACAAAAATTTGTGAAAGGGGCAATGACTATCTTGGAATCTATTAATTATCCTCAAGTTAAGTTAGCTAAATCGGCAATAGGATATGAAATAATTGATGCTGACTTTATCAGTAAATGTGAAAATGAATTCGCTTATTTAGTTGGTCCAATTGCTAATTTTATCATTGAGGAAATTTTGCAATCTCAGCCGAAAATATCCTCATCTCAGTTTGTGAGCAAGTTGGCAAAGTTAATTCCCGATAATAAAAAAGCTATTGAATTTGAACGACGCTTACTTGATAAATGAGGCATAAAGTACTTTTCAATTTATATAGGAATCCTATTTAATTTATGAAAAAAATTAAGTACATGTAGGGTGCGTTAGCGCTTCTCGTAACGCACCTTCCGAGGCTAAGTATCTTTAAGCGCAAGGCGCAGGCTACGCCAACAAAAATCAAATAGTAGCCCTATAGATATCTAATAAGGTCATAATCCGGGTTTATACGAAAAATCCGGGTTCTTGACACCCATCAACATTAATGACACGAACTACTATATGCTCTATTTTATTTCTTAGGATTTGACTTCTTGTTATTTAACATATTCAGAGCAATTTCTAAACTATACTTCATCCGATTGAAAGCTTCTGCTAAATCACCAATTTCATCTTTAGATTGTTTGCCAAAATTGGCATTCATATCCCCAACGCTAACTTGTTCGGCTACAGTAGCAATTTGTCTGATTCGCTTGAGGACGATTTTTTTCATAAATAGATTGATGATAATAATAGTGACTGTAAAAATAATCCCGACAAGTGCGATGATAATCATAGATGAATTCTTCGCACTTTTCAAAACATTTTCAGCGGGAACATAAACTATTTGAGCCGCAACAATTTCATTAAGCTGCCATCCAAAACCATTTAGACCGTAAGTTGTTAATTGGCTTTTTGGTGCTGCTTCTGGGGTGCTGTGGCACTGCAAACAAGTTGGCTGTTGAATCGTAAATGGGTGAGCGCTGTAAAATAGCTTTACTCCCGACATAGTTCGGAAACCAGATATATCTTTTAAATCTGTATTTTGACGGAATCTTTTCACTATGTCAGCTTCAAAGTCGTCTGCTTTATCTCGTAAATTTGTTGGATTCAATGTAGCGTCTTTGTAAATAAATTGAGCATATTCTTTATCTTTTCGTAAATATTCAAACACTTCTCTGACTGAATAAGTTGGTACACTTTCTTTAATAAACTGCTCTTG
>JANNFJ010000249.1:0-1692 GCA_031379725.1 Calothrix sp. OTE_75_metabat_31 | reverse complement strand
GCTTGGGGGGCTGCGATCGCTTCCACATCGGCGATAAAATACCGACTGGTGACAACCGTCGCACTCGATGTCAGTTCGAGTACCGATGCTAATTCTTCGGTTGCAACGAGTTGTACGGGGATTTTTAAAGCTTGTTCGAGTTCCCCTACCATCAACTCACCCGCACCAATATCTTGCTTGGGAACCGCCACAAGTACTCTCGCGCTACACCGTAACCGCCAATCAATTTCAGCCAAAAATATCTCCCTCGCTTGGGTGAGGGTACAACCTTGGGACAGTAAATCATCAAGGGCTTGTTGTACAACTTTATACGCTAGCGGATACTGTTCGAGAATCGGCGATCGCAGCCGACTGCCACCTTCGTGTCCCTGGGCGCGGACGTAAATCCCTGAACCTGCAAGGCTTTCGACAAAACCATCTTCTTCAAGCTGACGGTAAACTTTACTAATTGTATTGCGATGTAACCCCGTTTGCATTGCTAAAGCGCGTGTGCTTGGCAACTTGTATCCAGGTGGATATTGCCGCGATGCAATGGCAAACCTAATTTGATTAAACAGCTGGTTAGATGCGGGAATTTCACTGTCTGGTTGAATGCGGAATTGAATCATTAATTGCTCCTGGAGACTAGTACAATGCGATCGCGCTGCATATACTATTTGTGAATCATTTTGTGGAGGCAACAGCCCCTAAAAGTATGGCGGTCAAATATTTTATTTATACATTGAACTGTTTTAATCGAAATTTCCCATGTAGTAAGTGCTATTAAATTGGTAACTTGAACGGGGATAGCCCTTAATCGTGGAATTTGAATCCATTGAATAAGCACACGGTACTAGTAAAAACTATTATGGCAGAGAGCGCAATCGATACCTCAACTATTACAGTTTTGCAATCGGAGCTACCGATTTCAGCATACTTAGCCCAGCCAAGCACTCCAGGCATTTATCCAGGTATAGTAATATTACAGGAAATATTTGGTGTCAACGCGCACATTCGTTCGGTAACCGACCGAATTGCTTCGGAAGGATACGTTGCCATTGCACCCGCACTATTCGAGCGTCAAGCCCCAAATTTTGAGACTCTCTACACCCAAGAAGCGATTAAAATCGGCAAAACCTATGCTTGGGAACGCTCAAAAGCGAACGAACTCAAGAGCGATATCCAAGCTGCGATTGACTACTTAAAAACTTTACCTAATGTCAAACAAGATGGCTTTGGGTCGATCGGTTTTTGCTTTGGGGGGCATGTGGCATATCTTGCCGCGACTCTACCAGATATTAAAGCCACAGCTTCATTCTACGGCACGCAAATCACTACCGCCACACCTGGAGGTGGTAATCCTACCCTTACCCTGACTGCGGGGATTTCTGGCACAATTTACGCCTTTTTTGGCATGGAAGATGCGAGTATTCCCGCCGAACAAGTCAACCAAATCGAAGCTGAGTTAGAAAAATGTAACATTCCCCATCGTATCTTTCGCTACGATGGAGCTGAACATGGATTTTTTTGCGACCATCGCGCCAGTTATAATTCATTAGCTGCAAACGATGCTTGGGAAAAAGTCAAGCAACTGTTTGCACAACAGCTTAGTTAGTGGGAAATGGGAAATGGTTAAGGGGAGCCAGTGCGGTCTTGGGGTTTCCCCAAGTTGAGCCACCTCCGTGCGGGGGTTCCCCCCGTTGAGGAGAGTGG
>JANNFJ010000222.1:0-4512 GCA_031379725.1 Calothrix sp. OTE_75_metabat_31 | reverse complement strand
CCAGACAGCGACGGGTTTGTTGTTGGACGACGTTGGTAACTGCCCCTACATAGTCCGATTCGAGTAATTCGGGTTGAATTGGGGTCAAACGGTCAATAAGACGACTGAGGTGGTGCTGTCCGCGTTCGGGGGGTATCCATGTATGAATTTGTCGGTCGAATACGCCAACGCCAACGCGATCGCCTCGATGCAATCCTGCTAAAGCCAGCGATAACGTAGCATTCAATCCCCAGTCAAACCGTTGCAATCCCTGGACTTGGGCGGTCATCAATCGACCTCGGTCGAGCAATATTAATAAAGTTTGCTCTTGTTCGGGTTCCAGTACTCTTACTAGGGGTGATGTATTCCCGTATCCTCCCACACGTCGCGCTGTGGCTTTCCAATCAATCAACCGCAGGTCATCCCCGGTGCGGTAGTTACGCAATTCGGCAAATTCTGTACCGATTCCGACTTGCCGTTGACGCATCGCTCCTGATGATTGTAATGTGAGACGAATAGTCAGCGATCGCAATCCCACTAAATCGGGATAAACCTTGATTTTCAAGCTTTGCGGAATTTGCCAATCATCCCACGCTAAACCCCACGCACCCAGTTGTCTAACTTGAATGTCTCCCCAAGCAAATTCTCCGCGTTGTGAGGGGAAGACTGTATAAGTTAGTTCAGTAAGGGTATCTTTAGCGATTAAGGTATTTAGAGTAGATTGATTAGCATTAAAGGCTTTTGGGTAATCGTCACGAATTTGAATGATTGAGTTAGTATTCGATATTACTTTCAATAAAACTGGGTTGTCGCGTCCGATGGATAGACGGGGTGGTAATTCACGTTCGATTTTGACGCGGAATTTACGCGATCGCATTCCATCGACAATCATTAAAGTTAAGATTATTACATCAAATAGTAAGGTAGTAGCGATGGTTGCTGAAATACCTAAAAATGTGGCGATGATGGGGGCAATTATGATTGCTAGTATTAGTAATAAATAAACCCGTTTTGCTGGAACCATAAATTTATGAAGATTATATAATAATTTACTCGCGCAGAGGAGGCAGTGCGTTGCGGAGGTTCCCTCCGTTGTAGCACCTGCCGTCGCGCAGAGGCGCAGAGAGGAGAGGAGAAATTAGCTTTTCCCTACTCCCTAATTTACCTGGGTACTGGAACTTTATTCAATATCGACGCAATCACTGCATCCATTTGCAATCCATCAAGCATTGCTTCGGGTTTGAGAATTAATCGATGTCGTAGTAATGGGGGTGCGGCAGTTTTGATATCGTCGGGGGTGACAAAATCTCTGCCTGCTAAATATGCCGCAGCTTGCGATGTTTGTAACCATGCACCAGCAGCACGGGGAGATGCACCTAATGATAAATCGGGATGCTGTCGTGATGCGTTTACTAAAGCTAAAAGATAGTCAATAATTGCTTCGGATACTTTGATTTGTCTAACAGC
The DNA here is from genome assembly GCA_031379725.1 of Calothrix sp. OTE_75_metabat_31. Taxonomy (GTDB): domain Bacteria; phylum Cyanobacteriota; class Cyanobacteriia; order Cyanobacteriales; family Nostocaceae; genus JANNFJ01. The sequence continues at coordinate 3,066 of JANNFJ010000222.1, read as the reverse complement.
TTTTCGTGCTTCTAGAATTTCGCTGACAGATGCAACTGGCTGCAATTTGGCAATATCCAAACGTCGTGCTGAAAATCCAGCTTTGCGGTTGAGTAACATTTGCTTTTCGGCAGCGTGGTCGGGATAATCAACAACTAATTTGAATAAAAATCTGTCTAACTGTGCTTCGGGTAAGGGGTAAGTTCCCTCAAATTCCAATGGGTTCTGTGTGGCAATGACCCAAAATAAATCGGGAAGTGGCAAACTTTCACCATCTAAAGTAACCTGCATTTCCTCCATTGCTTCTAGTAATGCAGCTTGCGTTTTGGGTGGAGTCCGGTTAATTTCGTCAGCTAACAATATTTCTGTAAATACTGGCCCTTTTTTGAGGGTAAAATTACGAGTATTTAAGTCAAATATATTAGTACCTGTGATATCTGATGGTAATACGTCGGGTGTAAGTTGAACGCGGCGAAAATCGGCTTTAATTAATTGTGCTAGGACTTTTACTAATAAAGTTTTGCCTGTCCCTGGTACTCCTTCTAAAATTATATGTCCACCTGATAATAGACCTATTAATGTTTGCCGGATTAAGGTAGATTGTCCGACAACAACTTGGTTGAGTGATTCTTGAAGACGGGTTAAAACTGGGTTGATTTGGTTCATGCAAAATAGTTAATTGTTAGTAATCGTAGGATAGGCATCTTGCCTGTCTTTTCTATATCCCGCTTTTTAGGTATCTTGCCTGTCTTTTCTATATCCCGCCTTTTAGGCATCTTGCCTGTCCTCTCAAAAATTATTTCTCCTTTGCTACTAATTTACGCAAGCTTTGCCATTTCGACAACCAAGCTATCAAATCTTTTTCACTAATGCGACGCTTTTGTATTTGCATTTGCAACACCGACTTCAAATCAGACGTATTCGTGCCAATTTTATCTTCCCAAGCTGGTAACAATACCTCATTATCGGATGAAGCAGCGTTAATATTTCCTGTTTTTCCCAAACCTAAAGCCAATTGCATCTGCTGAATTTCTTCTTTCCCCACCATCTCAACCACAAAGTCGGTAGTATCAGCTTTTTGCAAAACTGCTGCTAATGCTTGGATATAAGCTTCACTATTGTTAACTTTCGGTGTTTCGAGAAGTATCGGTTTACCAAAACGGCGATTTTGCGCGATTATCAATACTATCAGCAAAACAAAGGCTTGAATAGCACCAGCGAAAATCGGCTTTTGGATAAGGTATGTATATATATCACCTTCACCTTTGGCTTTTTTGATATTTGCGTCTTTATACCCGTGAAGGTATTCATCTATAAATAACTTATTGCTTTTATCATCAACTAACTGTGCTAAGTACTCAAAATTAGCACGATTATCTTGGTAAGCATTGGCCGCTAAATCGGGAGTGATGGAATAAATTACTTTGCCTTTACCGTAAGTTACTTGCCAAACAACATCACCAAAAGTGTCCTTTAGTAAGAACTCAATTTTTTCTAGCTTACTGCGCCGCCTAGCTGTGTCTATTTTTACGTCCCCCACTGGTGATTTTAGCATTGTACTAAAATTGGCTTTGGTAACGCCACCGCTTACTCCCAAAACCACCAATGTATTACCCTTTTCCACCCATTGCTGCTGTTCGTAACTAAATCCACTGTCTTTTTGTAGCGAAGGATAAATTACTAAAAGCGTCGCAGGGCTTTTTTCTGCTATTAAATCTTTAAAAGGACGCTGCCATCGCTCAATTTTTGTGCCACGTTCTTGCATAAAACTATACCAAGCCCCATATCCATCAGGAGCGCGGTTATAAGTTGAGCCACTATTAAGTTTACTGCTATTGGGAGCCGCAATCAAAGTTAATAGAATAATTACCGCAATGATAATTCCAGCAATTATAGTCGGACGATTTGGACGTTTCATAAGTTGAAGGGAATAGGAGAATAGAATAAATACTGTTAGGAATGCGATTTAGAGAGACGCGATATATCGCGTCTCTACTCTTGCGCGATTTCCCGATAAGCTTGACGGCATTGTTCGTAATTCTCCCTTACCACTTCCATATCGTCAAAGCATATTTGTTCGTGGGTAGTTATCAATGTCTCATAGGGGGGCATTGATGTAGCGGATAATTCAAGTATTTGTAAATATTCTCCATCGGTACGGCTTGATTTGCTTGGTAAGACAGCTTTTTCGTGGAGTAGCTGTAAAAGTGTTAGGTATAAGTAGCGGCAAGCTTCCCTGTAATTGCCCTGGCGGTAGTATTCCTGCGATCGCGTCAGCAAAACTGATGATGACAAGTCTTTCTGGGTGACTTTGACATTGGCATTATTGGCTTGTTGCGTCTCGTTTAACCAAGCAAATAAATAAGGATTAAATTCTTTCCACAATCGCCAAATTAACCATATTGAAAATAGCCCAACTACCACCCAAAACACAACGGTCAACAAATCTAAAAACCACTGGCTAATTCTCCATCCTGGGGGTAAATCTGGGATGGCATCTTGAAAACCTGATATTTGGTAATCAAGCCATTCTCCAGCTTGTTTTTGAAACAGGTAAAATTGCCAACCCCAATTGGTTTTTTCAAAGTCTTGTGTAGACATGGTTAAGAAGCGTAAGAGGAAAAATCATAATTAACATTAATTTTTTGCGATGCCAAGGGCAACCACTTCGTGGTATCGCAATCCCATCGAAAAGGTGTACGACCCCTGGCAATAATATTTTTTGTTATCCCACGGTATTATCAGGGCACGATGTATCGTGCCCCTACGTATAGGTATAGCTTACATATCTAGTTTCTGTTTGTACTTTTGTACTACTAGCCCGATGATAATCAACAATGTACCAAAAGCTAAAAAGCCCATATCCCAAGCAAGCTGATTTACGCCAGGTTTGACATGGTGAATTCCTAGAATTTGATGGTCAATTATTCCTTCGACAACATCAAATAAGCCAGCACCTATCAACATCGAACCAAAGAACGTATGTGATGACCAAGCAACATCTTCACGTCCTCCCGCACGCCATAGTAGAATTACGCCTGTTGCTGTCATAATTAGATCAAAAACATGAAATAAGCCATCCCAAAC
>JANNFJ010000188.1:0-13684 GCA_031379725.1 Calothrix sp. OTE_75_metabat_31 | reverse complement strand
ACTAAAACGTCCAGATATTAATATGTGTTTGGTCTGATTTAAATTACCGTGCGGCAGGGGCGAAGCCCCCCGCCGCACTTTGTGCCAGTTGCGTAAGTCCTATATTATTTAAGTATTAATAAATTATATACAAGTTAACGCATTTATATGTTCAGCCAATATTTTAAGTAAAAGTGCTTTGGCGGAATGTATAAAAAAGTGGTTCCCAGGAAACATTTGTAATTGCAAAGAAGCTATTGTTTGCTGTTGCCATGCTTGAAGTTCTTCAAGACTGACTTCTTCGTCTTGTAAACCGCCAAAAGCTGTAATTGGACATTTAAGTGGATGTTCATGAGTGTAAATGTATGTTTCTAAGACAGCAAAATCTGCTCTTAGCATAGGGAGAAGTAACTGCATAATCTCCGGATTTTCTAATACTGATTGTGGTGTACCATTAAGACGGCGGAGTTCTTCTTTAAAAGCAGGTTCGGTTAAAGTATGAATTGGTGGTTTTGAATTAGGAATTTGAGGTGCGCGGCGGCCTGATATAAAGAGATGAACTGGATTAATACCATATTCTTTCCTCAATAACCGTGTAAGTTCAAAGCTAACAAGTCCTCCCATACTATGACCGAAAAAGGCAAATGGTTTATCTAAATAAGCGAGAATAGCGTGGGCTATATTTATAACAAGAGGCTCAAGCCGATTGAACGGTGCCAACTTTATCTGGGTTCCTCGTCCGGGAAGTTCGATGGGATAAACTTCCACACTTGATGGTAGATTACTCGACCATGAGCGAAAAATCAAGGAACTACCGCCAGCGTAAGGGAAGCAGAATAAACGCAAGGAAGCTTGAGAATTAGGATGGGGACAGGTGACCCATGAGTTAGATGTAGGCATTATTGTTATTTATTCTGATAAGTTCCTTATGTTTGTAAAGACCGAATATAATCGGTCTCTGCATTCTAAAAAAAATGGTGACACAGAATACTAATTTTTACTTGTAAGCTTCTCCATTTCTTTTCGCAAACTGAGTGGTCGCATATCAGTCCATACTTGTTTAATATATTCAAGGCATTCCGCTTTTAGACCGCTTTTACCTGAATCGTGCCAACCTAGGGGATTTTCTCGCTCCACCGCCCAGATAGAATATTGTTCTTCATGATTAACAACAACTTTGTAAATTGTAGTGTCTTGTATTTCTTCTTGATTCATTGTTAACCTCCTGGTTAATTTTTTATGCTGTGTATAGTTTTACTTAGTAATTGGGGATGATTCATTTCTTTCGACACACGAAAAAGGTCTTACCTAAACCACCAGATAAACCAAAATCTTGTTCAGCATCATAAATACTAATATCGGTAAATCCTACTTTTTCGAGTGTAGATTTAATTTCGGTTTGGGAATAACCTCGTACTTGCCAAGTTGTACCAAAACGCTGCCAACTATTCTTTATTAATGCAAACAAAGTCATATGGATGTTACCAATTTTATCATCTGAATCATAGCTAGAGCGGCTTGCCCAAGCATAATCTTCTTTTACATCTCCACCATCAATTGAATTACGGAAAGATAATTCAAAAGCTGCTTCTAAGTTCATATCTATGATAAATAAACTATCCTGTAATAACGATTTATATACATTTTTAAAAACTAATGTCAAATCTTCAATATTCATGAAATGGTTCAGAGAACCAGATGTGGAAACAATTGCATGAAATTGAGACGGTAAATCAAAGTAGCGTGCATCAATACAAATAAATTTTGATATGGGGGAATTCTGACGTGCATAATTTAACATTGCCTCTGATGCATCTATACCTATTGTTTTAAATCCTTTATTTTGCAATTCTTTTACTAATTGCCCAGTCCCACAACAAAGGTCGATGATATGAGCATTTGTGGGAAGGTGTTGTAAAAGTAGTTTTTCTATAAAATATAGATTTTCTTTGCAGTATCTTGGTCCCCAAGATTCATTATACATTCTAGCAAAATGGTCATATTCAGAGTATTTGACTGTAGTAGACATAGGAAAGCTCCTTAGTTGAATAAGTTGAAAGATGATATTGAGTTTGAAAAAATTAATCCTAATTGATTGAAATCACATCAATTAAAGGGTAAATAAAGATATAAATCTAGAGATGGTTAAGGTAAAAATCCTCCCTTTCTGAGGTCTTGAATACTTTCTTTAAGGGCTTGAATTATAAAATCTAAATCTTCATTGCTATGGGCTGTAGACAACAAACCACCACCAGGACGAAGAAAAATGCCTTTCTCGATTAGATGATAATACACTAGGTCTAAGTTTGCAGCTATAGACGGGTTATCAGATGAAATAGAATTAGCACTAGGAACAGCATTGAAAATTGAACCGCAATTAGCCAGTCGGATAGGTACTTTGTCTTCTTGGAAGTAGTGATTGAGTTTATTAATAAATTCGGTAGTACGATTATTAAGATTTTCGTATAGTGATAATCCCTCTTTTTGGATATATTCCAATACGGCTAATCCCGCCGTCATAGCTAAAGGATGCTTACAATAAGTACCTGCAAAAAAAGTAGTTTCTACCTGTGGAGACGATGCATCTCCATAGTTCCACATTCCACCGTCGATTTTATCCATATACATTGCTTTGCCTGCAATAATACCAATTGGCATTCCACCACCGACAATTTTTCCATAAGTTGCAATATCCGCTTTAATGCCAAACCATCCTTGGGCACCGTTTGGATGGATACGGAAACCAGTTAGCATTTCATCAAAGATTAAGGCGATACCAAATTCTACTGTTAATTGGCGTAAAGAAATCAAAAATTCTCGCGGTTGTAAATCGGGACGACTATTTTGCACGGGTTCAATAATTACTGCCGCTAATTCACTTGCATGTGCTTTGATAACTTCCAGCGCTTGCGGACTTCCGTATTCTAGAACTAAAACATCTGCAATTACATTTTGTGGTACTCCTATATCTGTAGGCACAACTGTTGCAACACCGTCAACAATTTGAGATTTTGCTAAAGTTCCATCAAAGTGCCCATGATACGAGCCGGAAAACATGACAATTTTATTTCGTCCAGTTGCAGCGCGCGCTAAACGTAACGCCGTCATCACTGCCTCAGTTCCTGTATTGCTAATTGTAACTCTTTCCATTCCCGTTAGTTCGCATACTAACCGAGCTACCTCGCCCACCAAGTCTGATTGTGGACCGATGTGTATACCTTGCTCAAGGCGTTTTGTTATAGCTTCTTTGATAAAAGGTGGGTTATATCCAAAAAGATTAACTCCAAACCCCATCATCAAGTCTACATACTCGTTATTATCAATATCCCACATCTTCGAGCCAAGGGCATACTTCCCAATTATGGGATAAACTATTTCTTTGTATTCTGCACGAAACCCTGCGGAGCCTCTGACATCTGCTAGAATTGGGCGGTATTTTTGTGTTTGTTGTTTTGATGTTTTAGTTTTTTGAGTGTAACGAGCGATAAATTTTTCTAAATACTCTTGTTGGTGGCTATTGAGGTTTGTATTTGGCACCACAATCTTTATTGGTGGTAAGTTACTTAATAAATTTGATTCAGTTGTTTGCATTTTGGTTATGTCTCCTATTTGATGTTTCTACTCGTCCCAATTGTAGGGTGGGTACTGCCCACCTGACTAAGTTTGTGGAATTGTCAAAAAATTATTACGCCTCATATATGAGATATAAGTACTAAGTAATTTTTCATCAATCGCAGGACAAACAATAGATGTATTCTTAAGTCCTGCAATAGTGTTTTGGCAATCAAATTTTAAAGTTAAAGATTCAGGTGTTTTAGTTTCTGTTTTAGATTTAGATTCTCTGGCAGGGAAGAAAGGTAATAGTGGATATAATGGATGCTCTGGTGTAGTACTGGCAACCTCAATTAATTTTGCACGCCATTCATCGTAGTCCAAATGTTGAATTTTATACCCAAAAGAATCAATTATTTGGAGCAGCATATTAGTATGGAGAAGTTCCGAATTGACTAAATGAAAGTTTTTATCTCTCGACGTTTGCTGGTTGGATAAATGAATGATTGCTTGGCTGATGTAATCAACTGGCATTATATCTTCCATAATATCTGTATTTGGGGCGCCGCCAAGATGAATGCAGCCAATAATTAATCGGTAGACAAAATCATTAACGTTAAAAACACCTGTTTTACTATGTCCTGATACACGTCCAATTCGATAAATACAAGCTGGTAATCCTCGCTGTCTTGCAATGTTTACTAACTTTTCACTTACCCATTTTGTTTGTACGTAACCATTATCAGGCAACGCATAATCATTCAGATTTGCATCTTCTTGAATAGTTTTAAGCCCTGATAGTCCTGTTTCAGAGAAAACACTAGAAGTTGAAACATAATGTACAGGCTTGGATTTAACTTTACATGCTAATCTTAATACTTCTTGTGTACCAGCAACATTTGTATTTTTCAGAACGGAATAGGGATAAATATGATGTACCCAAGCACCGTTATGGTAAATAACATCAATTTTTGTTGCCATTTCTTGAAACTGTTGTTCAGAAAGTCCTAAAAATGGTTGAGATAAATCTCCAATTAATGGAATAATTCGAGAGATAAAAGATTCATGCCAAATTAAATATGCTTCAAGGCTATTTTGTATCTTATTTTTACCTTCTTCAATTGTAGAAGCACGTATTAAACAGTATATATCAGCTTGAGTTTGCTGTAATAGTTCATATAGTAAAAAAGCTCCGACAAAGCCAGTTGCCCCTGTTAAGAGTATACAACGAGGTTGAGTATTGACTTTTTGTATATTCTGTTCGGGAATAATTGTAGAATCTAAGACTGCTTCAGCATCCCAATTTGTCATGCTGAGTCCTGAGCTTGCGAAGGAACTGCAGCGAAGTGAAGCATCTCGTAAGTCTGGAAATATTAAAGATTCTACCCTACCCTTCGGTATATCCTCCGGATAACGGGAAAAGCTTCGCTTTACGCTATGCTCAGAATGACAATTTGATTGAGATGCTCTTAGAATGGCAATATTTTCGGCTAAACTAGCTATTGTCGGAGATTCAAATAAAACTCGTAGAGGTAAATCAATTTGAAATACTTCTCGAATTTTGAGTATCAATCGAGTTGCTAGTAAAGAATGTCCTCCTAACTCAAAAAAGTTACCATATATATCAACTTGCTCGATGTTAAGAATTTCTTGCCATATTTTTCTAATAATTTCTTCGGTACTATTTCGAGGAGAAGTCACGGTTGTTACGAATTCAGGGTTGGTCGGTGCTGGCAAAGCATGACGGTCTATCTTGCCATTTGGTGTTAATGGTAATTTTTCTAACATCATGATTACAGAAGGAATCATGTAGCTTGGTAAGCTTGCTTGTACAAAATTACGTATTTCACTGGGTTGTAAATTGGGGTTTTGAGATGTTGATGCAACTACATAAGCAATTAAGTTTTGATAGTTTTCGTTATCTTGGACTATAACTACAGCTTCGCTTACTTCTGGATGTCGTCCCAAAGCTGCTTCAATTTCACTTAATTCTATTCGGAAACCACGTAGTTTAATTTGGTTATCAATACGACCGATTAATTCAATATTCCCATCATCAAGATATCGCCCTAAATCTCCTGTTTTATACAAGTACGCTCCTAACTGGGTGCCAAATGGATGAGGTATAAATTTTTGAGATGTTAAATCCGGTCTATGCAAATAACCCCTAGCTAAACAGGCACCACCAATATAGATTTCTCCTGTAACTCCCACTGGTAAAGGTTGTAACCTATCATCTAATATATAAATTTGTGTATTAGCGAATGGTCTTCCGATGGGGACTAGTTGTTCTACTGGTAAATTAACTGTGCCTGCTTCAAAATAAGAACTATCAATAGTAGTTTCGGTCAAACCATAGGAGCTAATTAGTCTTGTGTTAGGGTTGCAGAACTTTTGGAATTTTTCGTATTCCCGTACATACCAATTATCGGAACCGCAAATTAACAGTTGCATCCAATCAAGGCGCCGTTGAGACTGTTCGAGATACTGTATTAGGTTTCGTAACACTCCTGGAACAAACTCAGCACAATCTACCTGTTGTTGCTGCATGAGGTGATAAAGTTTTTCAGGTTCAAGCAAAAAATCACGAGGACATAACACTAACTTTCCACCAGAACACAACGCACGTACCAAGTCACCCGCAAAAACATCGAAGGAGAAGCTTGCCATTTGCAAGTGGCACTTGGCATGTGTCCGCAATTGATAAGCATCTTCCCAGGCATAATAAGCATTAACCAGACTGCGATGTTCTACCATCACACCTTTAGATTGACCTGTGGAACCGGAGGTGTAGATAACGTAAGCAAGGTTGTTTGAAATGGCTGTGTTTTCTAAGTTTTCTTTGGTTTCCCTGATGATGTCGTCCCAAGTTGTATTGTCAAAACATATAACTTGGGCATTGTGATTTGCTATTCCTAGTAAGTGCGGTTGGGTAAGCAGTATCGGTACTTGAGCATCCGTTAGCATAAATGCTTGTCGTGCTTGGGGATACGCTGGGTCAAGTGGTAAATACGCCCCCCCAGCTTTAAGAATCCCCAAAACAGCTATGATTAAATCAACGGAACGCTCCATACAAATACCGACTACCACCTCCGGTTTGACTCCCAAAGTTTGTAAGTAGCGTGCGAGTTGGTTGGCTCGTTGGTTGAGTTGAGTGTAAGTAAGATGTTCATCTAAATCTAGAACCGCGACAGCATCGGGAGTCTGGGCTACCTGTGCTTCAAACAAAGTATGAATACATTGTTGGGGAGTATCTATATAATTACTATTCCATGCTTCTAAATGATGCCTTTCTAAGTCAGTTAAAATGGGTAGCTCAGACAAACGCTGGTCAGGATTAGCGACAACACCAGCGAGTAAAGTCTGAAAATGCCCAATCATACGATTAATTCTGGCAGCATTAAATAAATCTGTATTATATTCAAACCATCCGCTTATTCCTTGTTCTGTCTCTACCATTGATAGCGTCAAATCAAAATTTGCGGTTTGGTTTTCCACTAATACAGGACTAAGGGTTAATTCTGGGAGATGCAAAACTTCCGTAGGTGTATTTTGGAGGATAAACATTACCTGAAACAGTGAGTTGTGACTTAAATCACGCTCTGGTTGGAGTAAGTCAACTAACTGTTCAAATGGTAAGTCCTGATGAGCGTATGCTCCTAACGTTACTTCTCGCACTCGTCCTAACAACTCCCGAAAACTCTGATTACCTGCTAAGTCGGTACGCAATACTAATGTATTGACAAAAAAACCAATTAACCCTTCTATTTCCGAACGGTTGCGATTAGCAATAGGAGTGCCAACAATAATATCGTTCTGCTGAGTGTAACGATATAGTATTAACTTAAATGCAGCCAGCAAGGTCATAAATAACGTTACTCCTTGCTGCTGGCAGAGTTTTTTTAGCTCCTCAGATAAAGACTTTGGTAATGTTACTGATGCACTAGCTCCTCGGTCAGTTTGAATTGCGCTCCGCGCGCGGTCAGTGGGTAAATCTAAAACTGGCAAAGTACCGGCTAACTTTTGCTTCCAGTAATTTAGCTGGGTTTGCAGCACCTCCCCTTGCAACCACTGCCGTTGCCAAACCGCAAAATCTGCATACTGAATTGGTAGTTCTGGGAGTACACAAGGTGTATGAGTAGAAAAAGCTTGGTAAAGCGTCGTTAGTTCTTTAATCAATATCCCCGTTGACCAGCCATCGGAGACAATATGATGCATTGTAAATAATATGACGTTTTCTATCGCACCAAGCTGCAATAATGTCACTCGTAGTAAGGGTTCTTCAAGATTAAAAGGTTTTTGAGCCTCAAGTCTAGCTAGTTGTGTTACCTGATTTTGTCGTTCAGTTTCAGAAAGAGCCTGTAACTCGATTACTAATAATTGAAATTCAGATGCCTCATGAATTATTTGTACTGCTTCCCCATTCTCTATGCTAAATATCGTTCGCAGCGTTTCATGACGCCGAATTATTTCATTGATACTCCGCTCAAGCGCTGTGACGTTAAGGTAGCCAATCAGACGAACGGCGGTAGGAATGTTGTAAGCACAGCTATCTGGTTCTAATTGATTAAAGAACCATAGACGTTGCTGGGCAAAAGATAAGGGAAAGACTTTACTATCCCGACTTTGAGGTTGGATTTTGTTATGTAATTTGTTTTTTTTCTGTTTCAGTTGTTGCAAAAGTTGCTCTTGCTTTTCTGGAGACAGTTCTGCAATACGTTTCAGTAGGTTACTCATTTCATTTGATTAGTTAAAATCTTGTAATTCAAGTTCAGCTAATGCTTGATCTAGTGTTTCTTCGTCTGATTGTTCGGCAACTTTTTGTGTAACAATCACTGCTAAATCCGCTATAGTAGGAGTTTCAAATATTTGCTGAACGAATATTTCAACATCAAAAATATCACGCAAACGCGATATTATCTGAGTTACAATTAAAGAATGTCCCCCTAAATCAAAAAAGTTGTCATAAATACCAATCCGCTCTAAATTGAGGATTTCTGCCCAGATGTTAGCGATTTTCTCTTCAGTGGAATTGCGAGGAGCAACATAAAATTTATCTATTTCTTGTCGTGCTTTATCCGGTGTTGGTAATTCTTGCCGATTTACCTTACCATTTTGTGTCAACGGTAATTCCTTCAAGGTCATAAATGCTGAAGGTATCATGTATTCCGGTAACTGCTGTTGTAAAAATTTACGTAGATTACCAACTGAGAAAGAAGATTCTTGAGTCAGGACAATATAGGCAATTAAACGTTGGTGGTTTTTTGCTTTCTCCTGTACTGTAACTATACAGTCTTTGATTGTTGGATGTTGTAAAAGTACGGATTCTATCTCACCAAGTTCGATGCGGAAACCGCGAATTTTTACTTGTTCATCAATACGTCCTTTGAACTCAAGTATACCATCATCTCTAAACCTCACTAGGTCGCCTGTTTTATATAAACGTGCCCCAGGTTCACTACTAAAGGGGTGAGGGACAAATTTCTCTGCGGTTAGTTCTGGGCGGTTGAGATAACCGAGCGCAAGTCCGGTGCCTCCAATATAAAGTTCGCCTGTTACACCGATCGGTACTGGTTGCAAGTAACTATCCAAAGCATAAAGCTGTGTGTTAGCAATAGGCTGACCAATAGGAATAGAACCGAAGTGATGCTGTATTGGTACTTGGTAAACGCAGCAACCAACTACAGTTTCTGTTGGCCCATATTCATTGACTAAAATTGTATCTGGTGCTAAGTCTTGCCACTCGGCTATATTCTCTGAGGTTAGGTTTTCACCCCCAATAATAAAAGCGTTTGTTCGACCTGCTACTTGTTGAGGTGATATTTGTTGACTAAGCAGTTTCAGGTGAGAGGGCGTTATTTTAACAAGACTAAGATTACTCCGTTCTTTTAGCGTTGTCGAAAGGTTTTCTATGTTACTGCTTTCGGGTAAAAGTTCGACTTGATTACCTACTAGTAATGGTGCAAATAAACTTGTAATCGTCAGGTCAAACCCAAGCGATGAGTGAACTAAAGTCCCCGAACCTTTTGCAACTGCATAAGCTTGGGTACACCAGTTTAAGTAGTTAACCAAACCTTGATGAGGAATTAGAGTTCCTTTTGGTTCTCCTGTCGAACCGGAGGTGTACATAACATATGCCAGGTTAAGTGCGGTTGTTGAGGTAACAGGGTTTTCATCTGGCTGGTCAATAATATCACAATCAGTATCTAAACAAATAGCTTTTAAGTTATCCCTCTGTAGATTTCCCACAAAAGACTGTTGAGTAAGCACAATTGGCATTTGTGTGTCTTTGAGGATATAAGCTTGACGGGAGTAGGGATAACTTGGGTCGATAGGGACATAGGCACCGCCTGCTTTGAGAATACCCAAAAGCCCAATCACCATTATGGGGGAGCGTTCCACACATAAACCAACTAACATATCGGGCCTTACTCCTAACTGTTGTAGGTAATTCGCCAGTTGGTTGGCACCTGCGTTAAGTTGCTGATAAGTTAATTGCTGATTGCCGAATACAACCGCGATGTTATCAGGAGTGCGATCGCATTGTTCTTCAAACCAGTGATGAATGCATTGATATTTTGGTAAAGGGGTTTGAGTATTGTTAAATTTGACTAACAGTTGCGATCGCTCCCTCGCAGTGAGAATATCCAAGCGCGCAATTGTTTCTTCTGGATTTTGGACAACACTTGTTAACAAAGCTTGAAACTGCTCTGCTAAAGATTGAATAGCTTCGGTTGTAAACAAGTTTGCATCATAGTGGAACTCTATATTTAGTTTATTATCTTGGTGACAGCAAGCAAGTTTTACTTTAAAGCGGTCGTTACAAACATAGTGTTGACAGATAGAAAACGAGATATCGCTAGCAGAATATTTAGTTGATGATAAAAACTCGTAGCAAAATGGGAAAAATGACTGCTGCTCATTTGCTGTATCGACTTCCCAGATAAAACTTTCTTGCCATTCCGTAAGCTCAGTTGTAAGCTTTTCTGTTTCTAGCATCAAATCATTGAATTTACAATCTGGTTGTAATTCACAGTCAAGTGGTAAATATTTTGCAAGTAAACCAAATGCTGATTTTAGTTCTTCGTAATTACGACCATCAACACCAATACCCATGATTAGTTTAGATTGTCCTGTTAGGCGCCATAGCAAAATCTGCCAACAAGTTAAAAATAAAGCACTTAACGAAGTTTGAGATTTTGTGCTAATAATTTCAAGTTGTTCTAATAAATCTTGCCTAAGAGTTAATGCCAGAAATTGTGGTTCAAATTTTTGATTATCAGTATAAGGGTTTTCGCTAGGTAATTGTAAAGTTTTTAATATCACAGAATCTGGCTGATGCCAAGATTTCACAGAAGTTTCTTTTACTTGTTCTAGTAATTCATTTTGCCATGCGGCAATATCTGCATATTGTAGCGGTTCGTCAATTATTTCTTCACCATTTAAGCAAGCTGTATAGCAAGAAGCAATTTCACGAACAAAGTTATAAAGTGTCCCTAAGTCCGCACACAACGCAGGTAAAGTGATTAACAATATGTATTTATTGAAAGATAAATTTATTAAAGATAAACGTAAAGGTGAATCTTTTGAGTAATTAAAGGTTTTCAGCCTATCATGCTGCAATAATTTTATTATATCTTCGTGGTGATTATCTAATTTTTTTATATCAATTGATATATTACTTTCATCTTCAATAACTTGAAGTGGAATTTTTATTCCTCTGGTACGATGGAAATTAGTTCTGAAAATCTCATGACGATTTATTACTTTTTGCAAAGCTAATTCTAATACTTTTAAGTGCATGTCTCCTTCAATTAAAAGCGCGCACTGAGTGTAATAAACCTGATTAGTTTCTTGCAGCAGCCAAAGACGCTGTTGTTGTAGAGAAAGCTGGAACCCTTGAATTTGACTTTGCATTATTTTCTACCTCAATTTTGATTGTATAGATATTTACCACAGAGGCGCAGAGGGCACAGAGAAGAAAGGAAGTTCATTTCTCTTTGCTCTGTGTATGTGTTTCTTTGGTAAAATTTAAAGTCATTTCACCCATTGCGACGAGTAATTTTCGCTCTCCAACAAATGGATTGCGTGCGTGTGCAGTTAAAACATTATCAAGTAGCAATACATCTCCTACTTGCCAAGGAAAACTTACTTCTAACTCCTGGTAAACCCCACAAATTTCTGTCATGATTGAATCTTCAATCACAGTTCCATCTCCGTAATAGCAATTTCGTGGTAAATCTTCTCCCGCAAAGGAAGAAAAGAAAGATTCCTTAGTATCCGTATCTAAACATGCTGGATGCCAATGTTGAGCTTGATTAAACCAAGACATTTCTGCGGTTTTAGGATGCTTGATAACTGCTGGACGCACAGCACGAGTTCGCAATCTTCCACCAGATTTCCATTCACACTCAATATAATTTTGCTGACAATAAGCTTCTACTTTCGCTTTATCTTGCGTTTGAAAAACAGTTTCCCAGTTTAAACCAAATCCATCACCATAGTTACGGACGTACATAATATTTTTATTAATAAATTGTTCTCGAATTTTTGGATCTATTAACTCAAAAACCCCACGACTATCCACAATTGGTGTTTCTCCTCCCTGTTGCGCTGGTTGCTGGCAGCAAAATAAAATCTTCATTGGATAGTGATGATTGAAAGAATTTTCGTTATGCCACAGTAACTTTCTATCAGCAGGGTAAAAAACTGGAGTATATACATTACTACTTATAGTTTCACGAGGATGTTCTCCATTATCATGAAATAGTTCGGTACAAACAGTTTTACTAAATTTTTCAAATTCTAATGCTGTGATGATATTAAAACCACGAAAAAGTATGGCACCATACTGAAATAAATTAGAAGTAATCAATTCTTGATTGCCATCTGCCCAATCAGCTAAGTCTATATTTCTAATTATCGGCTTAATTACAATAGGATAGTTTCCATTATTCTCTAAATTTGTAATTTCAATTAAGTTATTTTCATGAGTTTCAAGTAAAGTTAGACCTTGACGGTTTCTTCTGTTATTGATTTGCAGCCCAAGCTTTTTCATTATTCTGTCTCCAGATTTTGAGCATTTACTAGTTTACGTTTGATTTGTTTAATTTTCTGCTTATATTCTTCTTTTATCTGTTTTGTATTGTTTACTTCTGCTTGTGTAAGAGTTTCCATTAAGTTATTTAAATGTATATTAGGATTTTGTACAATTTGATTCAAAATTATTTCAAAGTTTGTAAGCATCTTAATAATGGTATTTTTATTAAATAAATCAGTGTTATACTCTAACCCTCCAACTAATCCTTCTTCTCTTTCTGTTAGTTCTAGTACTAAATCTAATTGTGTAGTTGGTTTTTCAAAATGGACAGAGCTAATATTTAAATTTGTTAAACTTAAAAAAGAACTAGGAGTGTTTTCTAAAATCAATTTAACTTGGAAAAGCGGTGCCAAATTCAGTCGTCGTTCTGGTTTAATTAAATCAACTAGCTTATCAAAGGATAAATCTTGATGGGTATAAGCATCTAAAGTTATTTCTCGTACTCGTTTTAATAACTCCGTAAAACTAGGATTTCCTGATAAATTTGTACGCAATACTATTTGATTAACAAAAAAGCCAATTAAATCCTTAGTCTCTGCTCGATTACGGTTAGCAATATCTGTAC
Organism: Calothrix sp. OTE_75_metabat_31; assembly: GCA_031379725.1. Classification (GTDB taxonomy): domain Bacteria; phylum Cyanobacteriota; class Cyanobacteriia; order Cyanobacteriales; family Nostocaceae; genus JANNFJ01. The sequence continues at coordinate 488 of JANNFJ010000188.1, read as the reverse complement.
CCACTACAATATCTTCTTGTCCCGTATACCAGTGCATCAAAGTTTGAAATGCTGCTAACAGAGTCATAAATAGCGTAATACCTCCTTGTGGGTTAAGAGACTTCAACTTTTCTAATGTAGCTTTGGGTAATAAAAATACTTGTTTTGCACCACTAAAAGTTTGTATTGTTGGTCGTGGATAGTCTGTAGGTAGTTGAAGTACGGGAAGTTGACCGCTTAGTTGATGTTGCCAATACTTCATCTGTGTTTCTAGTTGTTCTCCCTGCAACCACTGCCGCTGCCAAACTGCAAAATCTGCATATTGAATTGGTAAATTACAAAGTGGGGAAGAGCGGTTGCAAGAGAAAGCTTCGTAAAGAAGATTGAGTTCGCCAATTAATACACCAATAGACCAACCATCAGAAACAATGTGGTGCATTGTTACTAATAATATATGTTCCGTTTCCGCAAGTCGTAGTAAAGTTACTCGCAGTAAAGGGATTTTGGTT
>JANNFJ010000177.1:0-12931 GCA_031379725.1 Calothrix sp. OTE_75_metabat_31 | reverse complement strand
TGGAGTAATTTTTGAACTTCGTTGACACTGGTACTAAGGATTTCGTCGATTTGCAGCGACTGACGAATTTTGAGCGTGAAATCGGCGAATAATTGCGATCGCAAGTTTTGACGCTGCAATTCTTCTTGAGCTCGTTTGCGTTCGGAAATATCCATGATTGCCCCAATCATCCGCACGGGTTTGCCTGTAGGGTCGTGGACTACATACCCCCGGTCAAAAATATAAGCAAATGTTTTATCGGCGCGTTGAAAGCGGTATTCGTTTGCCCAAACTTGCATCCCGCTATCAATTACCGCTTGCATATCGGCGACAATTCGCCGTCGGTCGTCGGGGTGAATGCGATCGCGCCACCATGTTGTATTGGTTCGAGCCTCGGTTACTGAGTAACCAAACAGTGTTTGCACGCTTTCATTCCACCAAACCCGATTTGAAGATAAATTCCAGTCCCACACTGCATCATTTGTGGCACGAGCCATAATTTGGAAACGTTCTTCGCTTTGCCGCAGTCGTTCTTCTGCTAATTTGCGCTCAGTAATATCCGTATGGGAGCCAGCCATTCTAATTACATTATCTTGCTCATCCCACCGTGCCTGACCGCGATTCAAAATCCATTTGTAGCTGCCATCTTTACAGCGGATGCGATGCTCGGCGATATAGAATGGTGTTTTCTTGGCAAAGTGGTCTTCAATTTCCTGTCTCACCCAGCTAATATCGTCGGGATGTACCCGTGCCGTCCATTCGTGCAAATTGTTGCCGATTTCGTCTTCTTCGTAACCGAGCATTTCTTTCCAGCGAGTCGAGAAAAAGACTTTATTATTAATTACATTCCAATCCCAAATCCCATCGTTAGTACCCTGTACTGCCAACTGCCAGCGCTGTTCGCTTTCTTGGAGTGCAATGACTACTCGGTAGCGTTCTTGCTGGGCTAAAGCTTCTCGAATTGCCACCGCTAAATAATTGGCAGCTTCTTTCAACGTGACAATTTCATTTTCAGTCCACTGGTGAGGTAAGGGCGAATCGAAACACAACAACCCCACCAATTCTTCTGAATGTTGTAACGATACATCCAATACTGCTTGAATTTTCTCTTTTACCATGACTGACGCTATCGGTGCTAACCGGCAGTCGCTTGTAACATCCGCAACGATAACAGGTTGGCAGCTTCGTAATGCTTGGAGGTATTCATCGACAACGTTTAAATCAGTGGCAAAACCCGCGATCGCGGGCATTTCTTCAGGCTCGAGCGAATAAAGTACTGATAGTATGCCATCTCGGTTTATTGTCGAATAAGCTACCCGTAAGTTCGAGAAAGATTGACTAATTTGGTTAACGGTAATTTCGATTATTTGCTTGACTGACATACCCGAAGTAATGCTGGTTGAGATGGTATTTATCAATTTCAAGCGGGTTTGGCTTTCTAGTAACGCTGCCTCGGTGTACTTGCGTTCGATTGCTGTTGCCAGAACGTTAGCGATCGCCTGCAAAAAATAAACTTCATCGCGGCTATAATTACGTGGTGTAGTCGCGTGCGCTGCCAATAGACCAAATGCTCGGTCTTTGCCCTGTACTACCACACTTATACCACTCATTACATTATGGTCTGCGAGTAACGCAGGTCGAGTGAATCGGGTTTCGGTGGCAAAATCATCCACTACCACAGGCTCGTTTTTTAATAAAGTATAACCAGATTGCAAGTCCGCTTGAGTATTTACTATTGCACTTCCAACTATCCCTTCTTGCCAACCAATCCCAGCCCGCAGTAAAAAATTATTCCCATCGGGCAAAAGTTCCAAAACCTTGCAATAGTCAACATCAAGACTTACAGCAACAAAATTAACAGCTTGTTCCAATAATATTGTTAAATCGATACCAGCAAGTGCCAATTGACTCAATTGGGCAACTAATGCTTGCCGATTCGCATATACTTCCAATGCTGCCTCGAATTGCTTACGTTTAGTGATGTCCATATCGACACCCGACATCCCGACTGCTGCACCCGACGCATCACGGAACACTACACCTCGGCTTGCCATCCAGCGAATTTTACCATTAGGTAATACTGCTCGAAACTCGATATCGTATTCTTTTCGTTGGTCAATCGCTTGCCGAACACAATCGCTGACTAAGTTACGGTCTTGAGGATAGACGCAACGCATAAAAGCATCATAAGTACCGTCAAAGCTATTTTTTTTCAAACCAAAAAGCGATTCTTTTTTATCCGACCATATAACTGCGTCGGTTGTAATATCCCAATCCCAAATACCCATTTGGGCTGCTTCCAATGCTATGACTAATTGTGCTTCGCGGCGTTTTGCCTGTTCGGTTTGCGATTGGAGTTCTTCCATTGTCCGCTTGGCTTCGAGCATCCGTCGCACTCGCTGCTGTAATACTTGCCAGTGGATTGGTTTAGTTATGTAATCGGTAGCACCTGCTGTAAATGCTTGTTCTACTGAGGCTTGATCGGCAAGTCCCGTAACCATTAAAATAGGTGTGTGTTCGCCATTGGGAAGCGATCGCAATTGACTACAGCAAGTAAATCCGTCCATCTCATCCATCAAAGCATCAAGTAGCACCATATCTGGTTGTAGTTGAGCATACATAGCTAATGCTTCTTTGCCATTGTTTGCCTGTGCTACTTCATATCCAGCATATTCTAACAGTTCCTGTAACTGCATCCGCATCAATGCATCGTCATCTACAACTAGGATTAAATTTGCCATTTGTTAAAAGTCAACTATTATTTATCATTTGTTATTTTTATGACGTTAAAGTACATTTTACCCAATATTGAGATTATGGAGTTATTTGTGAAAATCAAAGAATTTAGAAACCCGGCATCTCCAATATGCCGGGTTTGTATAGCAATTCTAGATGATTGGCTTCGTCAAAAAAATGTAACAGAATATACATGCGATTATCTAATGATTAGTTCAAATGGCTGCTACATCATAACTTCGCAAAATCATTACCTACTTGCAAGTTGATGGAGAGTTTTGAATAACTCATGTGCCGTGTAAGGTTTGGGCAGGAATGCTGATAATTTAGGATTTTTATTCAGCGGTATTTGTTCGCTACTGGCAAGCCCACTAACGGCAATAATTGGTAGCAATGGATTCATTCGGTGCAGAGTATTAATAGTAGTTGAACCGTCCATATTGGGCATCATCATGTCGATAATTGCCGCTTTTATTTTATTTTTGTATTGAGCGTAAATGGCTATTGCTTCAATACCATCATTGGCAGTAATTACCTGGTAATTATGATTTTCGAGAGTAGTTTGAGTTATTTGTCGAATTGCAGGTTCATCGTCAACAACTAAAATCAACTCACCATTTCCAGGAGGAATTTGTGATTCTTCGATTTGTAGCGGAACTTCGGCAACAACTGCGGGTAAATAAACCTTAAATTCTGTATTACCAATGGAACTGGAAACGCGAATAAAGCCACCATGACCTTTAATAATTCCGATGACAGTTGATAATCCAAGTCCAGTTCCTTTTCCAAAATCTTTTGTTGTAAAAAATGGCTCAAAAATGCGGTCTAAAAGCTCAGGTGGAATGCCAATTCCCGTATCTGTAATTTTGACTAGAACGTATGCACCGACTTGAGCATCAAGATTCATACTGGCGTAATGTTCGTCAATTAGAACATTATTAGCACTAATTTTTAATATCCCATCATCGGGCATAGCATCGCGGGCATTGAGACACAAATTAATGAGTACTTGATGTAACTGAGTATTATCTCCAGAAACCGGGAATAAATTTGCTTCAATTTGCGTATCGAGTGTAATCGACTTAGGAAAAGTTTGTTCGATAATTTGTTGAATTTCGGCAATCAAAACTCGAAGTTGAATTGTAGTACGATTGCCTTCCATTCCCCGCGCAAATGATAATACTTGTTTTACTAAATCAGCACCGCGTTTGGCGTTGTTTTCAATAATTTTCAGCATTTGCAAACTACGTTCGTCGTCACACTTACTTTTTAATAAATGCGCTGACATCAAAATCGGGGAAAGTACATTATTTAAATCATGGGCAATCCCACTGGCAAGTGTGCCAATACTTTCCATCCTTTGGGCACGTAAAAACTGCGTTTCGAGTTGTTTTTTCTGCGTAATATCGGTATCTACCGATAAAATTGATTTTGGTTGTAAGCATTCATCTAACACCAGCGTCCAACGACTTTCAACGAGAAGTTCCTTCCCTGCTTTATTATGTTTGAGTAATTCCCCATGCCACGAACCTTTTTCTAAGACAATGTTATAAATTTCTTGGTATTGCTGTACTCTTGATACATACAAAATATTCTCAGCATTTTTACCGATAGCTTCTTGACTTTGCCAACCATAAAGTTTTTCTGCACTCTGATTCCACAGCAGGATATTATTAGATAAATCGCGCAAAATAATGGCATCAGTAGTTGCATCAAGTAACGTCGAACGTTCGCGTATTTGCTGTTCGGCACGTTTACGGGCAGTGATATCTTCAAATATATACAATCTGCCGAAACAACATTGGCCTTCTTGACGAAATTGAGTTGAAACTCGGCGAATAATGCGTGCATCGTTTAATAAGATTTCATCCTCAGCAATACTCAGATTTTTTTGATTATGTATCGATTTATCGGCATCAATAAAAGCAGGTATATCGACAACATTTTTTTGACACTCGGCAATAACATCTCGATTTTTTAATTTACCCCGTTCAATTTGAGCTTGTAAATGTTCGATTCCCCAAATTTCGCAGAATTTATTGTTGAGATAGTAAATCTGACCCGAACATTTTTCCACAACATAAAATCCCAGGGGTGAAACACTATTCATCGAGTGCAAAATTGCCTGCTGACAATTTAAATTGTCCTCAGCTTGTTTGCGTTTGGTAATATCCTGAAAGTAAACCGATAAACCATTTGGAGATGGGTAAGCATGAACGGCAAGCCAACTCTTTAAAGGGGGGTCAAATTCTTCAAATTCGACACTTACTCGTTCGCTGACAGCGCGATGATACTCGTGGTAAAATTTAGAATTAACAACTTCAGGAAAAACTGACCAAATATTTTTGCCAAGAATTGCTTCACTCTTTATTTGCAACAATGTTTCAGCTTGCTTATTGAAATAACTAAAACACCAATTATTATCTAGAGCAAAAAAACCATCGGTAATACTTTCAAAAATATTAGTAATTTTACTATGTGCGGCTTGTTCGTTTTCAAGTAATTGTAGCCTTTCGGATTCAACCCGCTTGCTTTCGGTTATATCCTCAACAATATAAGCAAATTTTTGTTGATTGTTGTGTTCTTGACAACATACAATTGAGCTAACTGTAGCAAGCAACCACCGGCGACCTGTAGCATTATTGAAGGGATATTCAAATGTGACTGGAGAAAGGGTGCGTGCAGCTTCTTGGTAGTAACTCATCCAATCGCGGATATGTTTTTTTGATATACCTAATTCACTTGCAAATCGATTATGCATTGTTTGCTGACCCAGCCCAAAAAACTTAGCCGCAGCACTATTATCGGAAATATGGAGAATATCATCTTCGTATAACTCGACAATTCCCATCATCATCGCTGCACTATTAAAAAAGCTGCTTAGAATATGTTCGCTTTCCTTCAAAGCATCTTTAGCCTGTCGATAATGGCTTTGAATTGCTGCCAACTGTCTCAAACTTTGCCGAATATCTAATTGTCGCATTACCAAACGGGCAAGCGATCGCAATGACTCAATTTGCTGCTGTGTAATCTTTTTCGGTACGCTATCGAGAACGCAAACCGTCCCAATTATATGTCCTTGAGCTGTTTTCAACGGTACACCAGCATAAAAACGTACATAGTGTTCCCCAATTACCAAAGGGGAAGTTGCAAACCTTTCATTAAGCAGCGCGTCATCAACAACAAAAACGTCTTCTTTGTCAAGACAAGCACCAGAAAATCCAATTTCTCGCGGCATCTCGACCATATCTATACCAATTTTAGCCTTAAACCATTGGCGGTTAGCATCAATTAAATTAATCAACGCAATTGGGGTATTGCAAATTTGTGCAGCCAATATGGCTAAATCGTCAAATGCTTCTTCCGGTAAAGTATCGAGAATTTGATACTGATGAAGTGCTTCGAGTCTAGCTGTTTCACGGTCTAAGACTGAATTCATGAATTTTTCCCAAGTATTGCTGTTTTTTACCGATTTATCATAGTTAAAACTGCCAAAAGCCGACCAAAAGATAAGGGTAATTTATCAAAATTATTGAATACAGGAATAACTAAAGCTGGCATACTAACCGGATACCATACACAGGTGACAATGGCTTATATAAATTAGGTATTTTTCCTCTCGGTCAAGTCAATGGTCATTGCATTTGGGAGCCGAATCAAAATAATAATCTAAACTTAATAAGCTGTTAAACAAAAGAATTCTGTCATTATGATTATAGTAGTATGCCTTAAGATAGATGATCAATTTGTTTGCTGATTTACGTAAATCCACTTAACTTGTTCTAAGAATACGTATTTTTAGGCATCAATCTCTGAAATTAAAAGCCAACAAGTCCTGTAAATGTAGTGATAGTGGGAAATAAATACTTGTATAGACAATTAAAGTAAAATATATTGGTAAGATTTTGTAGGGAGAATATCCTCCCTTTGGGGCAGTCTATATGACCTGCCTACGGATTTTATTAATTAAAATTAATTGATTAGCCAGCAAACCGTAAAAAATACTTATACGTCAATTAAATGAACAAAGGTGTGATATCTATACTTACGTCTCCAGTTAAACCTTACTCCGAAGATAATTTCACCATTAGCTTTGCTCCCTTATCGCTTGCAGAAATTTATGCGAAAGCCGATGATCCTAGCAATGGTGCAGTAGTATTAATGAGTGGAACAGTTCGCAACCAAACCGATGGCAAGGCAGTTGTTTGCTTGGAGTATCAAGCATATGAACCAATGGCAAGGCAAGTTTTTTATTCTATTGCTGCCAATATCCGAACTGATTGGCCGGATGTAAACCGGGTCGTCATTCATCATCGAGTTGGACGGTTACAAATTGGAGATATTAGCGTTGTAGTTGCGATTGGTTGTCCCCATCGAGGAGAAGCGTTTGATGCTTGTCGTTACGCAATTGATACGCTCAAACATAATGCCCCAATTTGGAAAAAAGAACATTTTCACGATGGTAGTAGTAATTGGGTAAGTATTGGTGCTTGCGAGGTAAATAATTGTGAATGAGTTGATGTGCAAAATTTAACCTGAAAATGTGCCAGTTGCTTATTATAGAATTGGTTCGTTGATTTTAATGGTTTCCCGTTTAAAGCAATTGGTTGTATTGTTGGGTCGCTAAAAACAATTGTGGCTAAATTAGTCCTGTCAATATGCATAAAACGGTTTTAGCTACTCCTATATGAGAAATAGCATAGGAGCTAGAGGGTCAAACGATGACAGATGTTCTACTTAAAGAACTTACCAATAGCGATATTGACTGGATACTAAGTACAGGTACTCAAAAACAGATTCCTGCTGGTACGGTGCTTTTTTATCAAGGGCAAGCGGTTCAAGCTCTTTACATTCTACTTGATGGAGCTTTGGCAGTTAGCACGTATCAAATTGATGATACTCAATTAGACTGCGTGTCTGTTGCAATTGAAAACAGTAACTTGTCAATGCGTACAGTTGCAGAATTAACAAGTGGTGAGATGGTGGGAGAATTCCCTTTTCTCAAAACGAACATCTCAACTAGTACCGTTACAATTTTAAAAGATTCTCTAATATTATTTATTCCTTTGTGGGAGGTAACACAGAAACTACAACAAGATACTCATTTTGCTGCTCACCTCTACCGCGCGATCGCAATTTTGCTCTTTAATCAACTTGAAAAAACAATTAATCAACTTAGTAATGATACAAAAGCTTTAATAGAGCCGGAACTAAAAGAAATTTTACTTGTTTTCGCTCTATTGCAAGATAGTGATATTGATTGGATGATTTCTGCTGGTAAATTAGAGAGTGTTGACGCAGGTAAAGTACTTATTCATCCTGGTAGACCTGTAGAGGCATTATCTATATTACTAGATGGAAAATTAGTACTAGCAAAAAGTGAAGATAAAATTAATCGTTTAACTCGTGCTTTTTCTCGCTCTTTTGATAATCAATCTTTACAGCATCAATATGCTTCTATCTCTAGAGGTGGTATTGTTGGAGAAACAAGCTGTATAGAAGTTGACTTACCCTCAACAAGCGTTAGGGCAGTGGAAGAATGTTTAGTACTATCAATTCCTAAATGGCGCCTTGCAGCCAAGTTATTACACGATATCAATTTTGCCGCACGTTTCTATCGAGTAATAGCGATTTCACTTGCAGATAAACAACAAGCAATAGTTAATCGCACTGGTTATGGCAAACTCTATACTACCGGTCAACCATTGCATGAATACTGTAAGTATGAAAACGAACTTAGCACAGAATCGTTACTTCAAGTAGCTATTGCAGCAAATAGATTTGATTGGATGTTACGAAAAATTCAACACGGTTAAAAGACACAATATATCAGACCGAATAAATTAGGTCTCTACAATTATGGTTTCCCACAGTAAGATATTTCGGAAAAAAGCTTTAGAACGTTCATCTTCTCCTGAACGCTTAGACCAGGCAATGAAGACAATTCGTCTTCAGAATTGGCTACCTTTAACCGCTTTGGGTTCTCTTATAGTTGCGGGTGTAACTTGGAGTATTGTTGGTCGCATACCTATAACTGTTGCAGGACAAGGGGTATTAGTTTATCCAGGCAGAGTTACATCTGTACAATCTGCGGCAGCAGGACAAGTAGTAGCAATAAACGTCAAAGTGGGTGATGTTATTAAAAAAGGACAAATATTAGCAACCATCAACCAAACCGAGCTTCAAAATCAATTGCAGCAACAGCGTACTAAGTTAACGCAACTCGATGCTCAAAATCAAGGTGCCAATTTGCTGCAATCTTCACGTCAACAACAGGAACTTAGAACTCTTGAGCAACAACGTCTAAGTCTTGAAAATCGTCTTGTACAAACTCAAAATTTAACTCCAGTTCTTAAAGGAACAGGTTTACTTGCTCTTGAACAGCAAAAACAAAGTTTACTACAAAGTCGCAGGGAAGCACAAAGTATTTCTCCGATTCAAAAAAGCATATATGAAAGGCTGAAAAAGGTGCAAGCTGAAGGAGCAGTTTCGGAAGAAATGGTTTTGCAAAAACAACAAGACTATCGGCAAAATTTACTAAAAATTTCGGAGGTAGATGCTCAACTTCGAGATTTAGAAGTAAAACGAGTTGAGACACAAAAAGCTTATCGGGACAACCTTGGTCAAATTAATGAGTTAAATTCCCAACTCCAAGAACTCAAAACAAGGGAAAAAGCTCAAAGGGAACAAGATAATCAATCTATGAAGAACCGTGAAAATGAAATTCAAGAAGTAAAACGCAATATTAGCCAGTTAGAAGTACAATTCAACCAAAATGGTCAAATTGTTAGTCAGTACAACGGACGTGTTTTAGAAATTAGCGCAGGAGATGGACAAATTGTTACAGCTGGGGCACCTATTATAACTGTCCAAGCTTCAGAAGGATCAGGCAAGTTAGTTGGTTTGACTTTCTTTCCTGTTGCAGAAGGTAAAAAGATACGTAAGGGTATGAAGGTGCAAATTACACCGACTACAGTTGAACGGGAACGATTTGGTGGAATTATAAGTAAAATTACTGATGTTTCTGCTTTTCCGATCAGCAAAGAAGGTGCTTTAAACATTATTGGTAATTCTGATGTTGTACAAAGTTTAGTTTCGACTGGTCCACAAATTCAAGTTTCTGCCGAACTAACACCAGATAAATCTACTTTTAGCGGTTATAAATGGTCTTCTTCAAAAGGTCCACAATTACAAGTATCTTCAGGAACTACTACCACCGTGCGAGTCACTATCGAAGAAAGGGCACCTATTACTTTTGTTTTCCCTATTCTTAAGTCTGCAACTGGAGTTAATTAAGATGCATATAAAAGAAATTTTAGCTGCTCACAAAGGACGACGTCGTACTCCTACTGTATTACAAATGGAAGCAGTTGAATGTGGTGCAGCTGCTTTGGGGATTATGTTAGGTTACTATCGACGCATCGTCCCTTTAGCACAGTTACGTCAAGATTGTGGTGTATCGCGCGATGGCAGTAAAGCAGTAAACATTCTTAGCGCTGCTAAAAGTTATGGAATGAATGCCAAAGGTTTAAAAGCAGATTTAAGCGGACTACAGCAACTAAAATGTCCATATATAGTATTTTGGAACTTTAACCACTTCTTAGTAGTAGAAGGATTTAGCAGTAAACAAGTTTATCTCAATGACCCAGCTACCGGACCAAGGTCTATATCACTGCAAGAATTTGACGAAAGCTTTACAGGTGTAGTTTTACTTTTAGAACCAGGTTCAGAGTTTAAGCGTGGTGGTACTAAGCCAAGCGTCATTTCATCTTTACGGAATCGATTAAAAGGTTCAGGTGTATTACTAGCTTACTGTATTGTCGCTGGATTTTTCCTAGTCATACCCGGATTAGCATCACCCATATTTTCTCAGGTATTTGTAGATAATATTCTCGTTCAAAATAAGCAAGAGTGGTTACGCCCATTATTGTTAGGAATGATAATAACAGCAGTATTAAATAGTTTATTATCATTACTACAATTAAAATTCTTGCGCCGGATGAGGATTAAGTTATCTGTAAGTATGTCAAGTAAATTTCTTTGGCATATCCTGCGCTTACCCGTTGACTTTTATGCTCAAAGATTTGCTGGAGAAATCAGCAGTCGTATACATTTAAATGATAATTTAGCTTCTTTACTATCAGGGAAACTAGCAACTACAGCTATTTCCGCAGTTATGGTAATTTTTTATGCACTTGTAATGTTACAATATGATGTAGTGCTAACCTCACTCGGAATAATATTTGTCGCTATTAACCTGATAACTTTACAATTGGTATCACGGTGGCGAGTAGATGCCAATATTAAATTAATGCAGGAACAAGGGAAAGTCAGTGGGGTAGCTATTGCTGGACTTCAAAGCATGGAAACATTAAAAGCCTCTGGTTTAGAAACAGATTTCTTTGCGCGTTGGGCAGGTTACTATGCAAAATCAATTAATGCTCACCTAGATATAGACACAACAAACCAAGTATTAGGAATATTGCCGTCTTTTCTCACCACCATTACATCAATGTTAGTATTAGTTGTAGGTGGACTGCGAGTAATGAATGGTAATTTAACAATTGGGATGCTTGTTGCCTTTGAAAGCTTAATGCATAATTTCTTGAGTCCTGTCACTACTCTTGTCAACCTTGGTAGCGACTTACAAGAAGTAGAAGGAAGTTTAAATCGTTTAGATGACGTTTTAGATAACCCCGTAGACTCTCAATTACAACTAAACTCAGAACCAGAACAAGATATCGCTATCACAAATTTTACTCGCACAACCTTGCTTCCTCAAATTCGTCTTAAAGGTTATTTAGAATTAGATAATATTACATTCGGTTACAACAAAGTTGCTCCTCCCTTAATTTCTAACTTCAGCTTAAAAATAAAACCAGGACAGCGAGTAGCCTTAGTTGGTGGCAGTGGTTCTGGAAAATCTACAGTTGCTAAACTTATATCTGGGTTATATTCACCTTGGGAAGGAGAAATTCGCTTCGATGGGAAACCAAGACAAGAAATTTCTCGCCAAGTGCTTGTAAATTCCATAGCGATTGTCGAACAAGATATATTATTATTTTCTGGCACTGTGCGAGATAACTTAACGCTCTGGGATACAACAGTACCAGATATCTTTATTAAAGAAGCATGTAAAGATGCTGCAATCAATGATGTTATTAATTTGTTACCATCCGGCTATAATAGTGACCTTTTGGAAGGTGCAACAAATTTAAGCGGTGGTCAACGACAACGTTTAGAAATTGCGCGCGCGTTAGTAAACAACCCGTCTATATTAATAATGGACGAAGCAACCAGCGCATTAGATACCGAGACAGAAAAAATCATTGACCAAAGATTGCGTCAGCGAGGATGTACTTGTGTTATAGTAGCCCATCGCCTCAGTACAATTCGCGACTGCGACGAAATTATAGTTTTAGAACAAGGAACTGTTGTACAACGAGGTTCTCACGAAGAATTAGTAAAAGTTGAAGGACACTATTTACAACTAATTAGTAGCGAAGGAGACGCACTTTGAACCTCCCCACCTTATAAGAGAATGGCACGAAGAAAAGGTAGATGCCAGAAGGAGGTGCAAGAGATAACTGATTTGATTAACTTAAATGTTGCACAAAAGAAATTAAGGTAGCTAGAAGGCAGGTAAACAGGGGTTTCAATCGTCGCATCTGTAGTATGAATTTTGGATTTGCCTTTGAGTCATATAGGAATCCGGTTTGATTTATGAAATATCTAAGTATCTGTAGGGTGCGTTAGCGGCAGCGTAACGCACCGTTCTAAGGCCTTGGTGCGTTACACTGTCGCTAACGCACCCTACGTATCTGTTCAAAAATCAAATAGTAGTCCTATAGTTTTTAATATTATGAATGTAGCAAAAATAACAAAACTTGCTACAGTAGAAAAAATCTCTTGTGTTTAGTTAAATTGAAACTAAGTACAAGAGATTTTAAAATGCTTATTAAGATACCGAATAGAGTTGAAATCCTCAAGCAAAAGTTTACTCAGAGTGCAGGATTGCCTTTGCGAGAGCTATTGCCTCAATCAATGATTGAACAAGTAATTGACGAATTAAAAATTAAATATTATCGTCGTATATTTGACCCAATAGTAACGATATAGGACTACCCCAAAGATTTTTGAACATACGTAGGGTGCGCTCCTTCGACAGCGTAACGCACCAAGTCCTCGAAATGGTGCGATATATATATATATATAT
>JANNFJ010000851.1:0-2243 GCA_031379725.1 Calothrix sp. OTE_75_metabat_31 | reverse complement strand
CTGTAGTCGAAGCCAGTTCGATACGTCAAGATTTGTATCGACGTGATTTTACAATTAATGCGATCGCATTGCGTCTGACTCCTCCCCGTGCAGGTGAGTTACTCGATTTTTTTGGCGGTATTCTTGATTTAGAAGCAAAGCAAATGCGGGTATTACATGCAAATAGCTTTATCGAAGACCCCACTCGCATTTATCGGGGTGTTCGGTTTGCCGTGCGTTTAGGATTTGAGATTGAAGCGCAAACTGAAAGTTATATTCGCTACGCAATTAACAGTGGTGTCTACGAACGCACCGCACGGGAAAATAGTAAAACACCCGCCTTACAAACTCGTTTGAAAGCCGAATTAAAGTTAATTTTAGAAGCAGCTTATTGGCAATCAGCTTTAGAATTACTCGATAAATTAGATGCATTGAAATGCATTCATCCAACACTGAAGCTAGATAATGAATTATTGCGACAACTGCGTTTATTAGAACGTTGTTTGCGACGATTCGATAACGAGCAAATTATCATTCACTGGCAAATGCGTCTCGAAGCAATTATTGCCCACCTTGCCCCCGAATATCGCGCTAAAGTGGTGGTCAATCTGCAATTACCGGATGATAGTATCAAGCGGTTGTCAAGTTTAGAAAAGGTAGAAGCAGATATCGTTTCAGCCTTATCTGTATTCCAACGTCCCAGCCAAATTGTACTATTATTGCGTCGATATGATTTATCAATGCTGATTTTAGTAGCTGTGCGAAATTCGCGTCTAATTCATCGTCAAATTTGGCATTATTTTACAGTATTAAGGCATATTCAACCGCTTTTAAATGGTAATGATTTAAAAAAGTTGGGTTATAAACCAAGTCCGCAATTTAAGCAAATTTTAGATGATTTACTTGCTACAACATTAGATGGAGTTATTCAAGATAGGATTAGTGCAGAAGAATATTTAACCAAGCATTATCCAATTATAAATTAACCCTGGGAGTCATCCAATAAATAAATTAGTAAGATAGGACTCTCGCCTGTCTTACAGATATATTGACAGGCGAGACGCCTATCCTACGAGTTTTTTTGGGAATATTTTTTAATTTGAATATTACAAATTGTTCGTATAGCAGTTCCCAAACAGGTGAGGTACATCTGTAGGGGCGCTCATGCTTGCGCCCTTGTCTTGGTGTAAAATGACTGTACCTCATGAGACTGAGAAACGCTATAAGTGAAAATTAACGCAAATACGTTAAGTTAAAATAAAATCAATCATTCTCTCACTTGTGGAAAATATTAATTATGAGATGGGAAGAAGTTTGTGAAAATAAAAGTTTACAAGATTTACCCTTCAAAATCGAATTAAATAAATGGGGTCAAATTGTCATGAGTCCCGTAAAAATTAAACATTCTTTTTACCAAGGGAGAATCCAACGTTTATTAGAATCTTTACTAAATACAGGAGAAGTTATGCCCGAATGTGCCATAAACACATCAGATGGGGTTAAAGTTGCTGATGTTGTTTGGTGTTCGGAGGAACGATTTACTCAAATTGAAGATGAAGTATCAGCGTCGATTGCACCGGAAATCTGTGTAGAAGTAAAATCGAGTGGTAATAGTTTGGAAGAAATGCAATTTAAACAAAAATTATATTTAGAAGCTAAAGCTATAGAAATATGGTTATGTAATGAACAAGGTGATATGAAATTTTATAATGAACAAGGTGAATTAGAACAATCTTTATTAGTCCCTAAATTTCCTAAGCAAATTAAACGGTAATTAATGAATCTGAATTATGGTCTTAGAAGAGATGTTAATTTAATTGTAGTTCTCAGCTTCGCCGGCTTCGATACGCGTTCTGTGTAGGGTAGAACACAAAGGAAGAGTTAGTCCAGATAAGTCGGGGATTTAGTCCTCACGCTCATGGTCAATTACCCCCCAAAATTAATGACATAGAACACTACTGGTATATAGTCAAAAATTTTCATAGGTAGTGCGTAGGCTTGCTTCTACGTACTATATAAAGCCAGCTTTCCGGTAAGTCCTGCGGGCACGCTACCTTGAACGCACTTCCCTCCGGCTTGCACTTCGATTCATTAGTATTTCTTATGGTATTTCCCATAGATTGTATTTAATTAACTAAAACCTAGTACTTGAGCAGGCGCAACAAAGCAGGACGGCAAGTTATAATTTTTGAGCGGACGCTATTGTAAAAATTTATGACTAATCCTCTTGTACAAGCATTTTTGGTAGGCAGAGCGGTGGCTGA
>JANNFJ010000151.1:0-4400 GCA_031379725.1 Calothrix sp. OTE_75_metabat_31 | reverse complement strand
TGATAAATTAAATACTGAAGTCGGTGTATCTAAACTTGATTCAATGGTAGAAATTTTTGGTAATTCGCTGATTGTAGAGGCATTTACTGTATCAATGGTAGTTGAGATTGGTGTCTCAATGACCTCCACACCAGGAGTTGGATTTGAGGAAGTGCTTTCTGGGGTTGTTGATAAATCCTGGTTGACAGTAATGGGTTGTAAGGTAGTAAACGAATAGGTCGAACTTGGTTGTGTTGTGGTTACATCTTCAGGATTAAATAAACTCGCATAAAGTAGATCGACTTCATCTCCCTTAAATTGTGGTGTCTGGAGGGGTGTTTGAACTGGGGCTGTTGGGGATTCTGCTTTAACCAGATTAGTGGCAGCAGGCATTGAAGGAGAAATAAAGGTATTTTGATTTAGCTCTAAAAGCAAGGCATCCAAATCTGGTGTAACATTACCATCCGACGGATTAAAATCGAGTTCGGGAAATTCGTTTGTGTCAACATCATGGGCTGGACTTTGCTTTTGTTCTAATTTTTCATCATCTGGTAGGGGTTTCGATGGTAAGCTCTTAAGCAATAACTGCAACTGTGAATTAAAATTATTAATAAAACTTCTTAATAATTCTTCCCCTTGTAGACCCTCGCTATGCATCCGATTTAATGCTTCATTTAGCGATTCGCTTTTGGTATGAAGATTGTGTTGTAATGCTGCAAACACAGTATTTACAGTTCCATCAAGGGTTACTAAGCGGCGGTCGAGTTCCTGCGTTAGCTCAGATAACCGTTCGACCTGTGGGTTGGATATAGTATCCGTTACGGGTAACTCAGTTGGAACTAATAAAGAATTATTGGCAATTGTTTCTTGCATTTGGGGTGTAATACCATCCATGCGACTCGCTAAAACTTGCAGAAACTCACCAATCATTCGCTCTTGATTTGCCATTTGCTGTGCTAGCGAAAAATTATGCTTAAGTTGCTGTTCGAGTTGACGAATTTCTTCAACTAAATTTTTACGTTCGTCTAAAAGTCCCTGCAATTCAGATTTTAACGGGACAAGCAACTGCGAAATTTCGATTTGTGGTGTTGATTGAACATCCACAAGGTTTTGGGCGCTTTCTAACTCGGATTGTGCTAAAGAAACTAAAAAATTGCGGACTCGTTCTAAAATTACTTTGGGTTCCTGTCCTGGAATTGAAAGAACTCGTCCTAATCGCTTACCCTTGTTAGCAAGTAAGTTATCAATATCTGCAATCAGTGTTTGGATTTCGGCTGTGGGGGAAGTCACTTTATATACACCTAAGCTAAAACTGTACGAATGGCACTAAACTATGCAATAGGGAGGAACACCTCAAGACTGCATTGGTTTTGGATTAATTTTATTGGTAATGTTTGATTTAATGTTAAGCATCGCCCTGTATTGTGTCGATTATCAATTGGTACTGAGTTGGAGAAAATTAGCGTTTTGGGTCTTTGGACTTAAGTCCAGACAAAGAATTGCCTGAAATTTATAAACAAAACTTCTCCGATAAACTTATTTACCCAAAATTCTTGGGCAAACAGGTAAATCCCGGTTGCTAGTACATTAAATTGTTGATTTCTGATTTTGGCAAGCATCAAGTTCAAATGGTGCTTCATGAAAACGGCTAAAAACCTTACGTTAGCAAAAATTACTGGCGTTGAGTATCATTAGTGTTGTTTGTTTATGCAATTGGGCGGCAACCGCCATCACATTTGCTGTATAGTTAACCTTTAAACAAATTAAATGATTGTGAGAATATGCTTTATACAATATTTTTGCCTAACTTCAGCCCATATTAAAAACTGAAAAACGAAAAACTTTTAGATTCTGTACGTTGTATAAGCTGCTCCGTGCTTTATATTTAAAAGCGGCTGTGCTTTGTAAAGCTGATAGCTAGTACAGCGTTGCTATTTGTTGTGTAAATTGCAGCGATTTGGTTAAAGATGTGGTAATGGAAGACCGAAATCAATGGATAATTGCTTCATCTGCCTTTTTTCAAGGGTTACCAGAAGCTATTATCGAATTAGCACTTACTCATCTTGTTACCCGCAATCACCCTGCTAACCAAGTAATTCTGCTGGAAAATGACTGGGGTGGTTCGGTATATTTTATTATTGAGGGTTGGGTCAAAATTCGTACTTATAATTTGGAAGGTAAAGAAGTAACATTAAACATTTTAGGTAAGGGTGAATTATTTGGCGAAATGGCAGCACTTGACGAAGTTCCTCGGTCTACCGATGTAATTACTTTAACTCCTACCATCATTGGCAGTATGCCAGCACAGGATTTTGTCAAGTTACTCCAAACCGAACCTTTAGCAGGAGTGCGACTCGCTCAACTCATAGCACGACGTTTGCGGCAAGTCAATCGACGATTGCGGTTGCGAGAGTCGGACAGTCAGTCGCGGGTAGCTGATACATTGATATTCTTGGCCGAGGGGCAAGGCATCAAAGGTGACATGGGTACGGGAATACCGAATTTACCGCACCGTGAGTTAAGCAGCTTGAGTGGATTAGCGCGGGAAACTGTAACGCGAGTATTAACAAGGTTAGAAAAAAAAGGGTTAATAAAACGCGATCAAGACACAATTTGTATCCCCGACTTGTCTGCTTTAGAACGAATGATTGTCTAAGGGAAGGGAGTGGAGAGTAGGGATAGAAGAGGAGATGGGGAGAAGAGAGGAGTAGGGATAAACTAACTAAGAAATTCCTCAATCTTACCGCTATATTCTCCCATCTTCCCCCGTCTCCCCGTCTCCCCGTCTCCCCGTCTCCCCTACTGCTTAAATTTCATGAATCAAGAAAATTTTGTACCTCCCAAACTCAAAGCTTCTTCACCATTGCGAATGGTGGAAACTGCATTTTTAGCCAGTACAGGCAGTTTAATTTGGTTTATTAATTCTTATTTTCCGGCGTTGTCGCCACTGTTGCGAGTTTTTTTCCCACTGCCAATTGCCTTAGTTTATTTGCGGTGGGGCAAACGTGCAGCATGGATGGCGGCGGTGGTGTCAGGATTGCTGTTATTGGTATTAACTGGGCCTGTTCGTAGCCTATTCTTTTTCATGCCATTCGGGTTTATGGGGGTCATGTTAGGGGCAACTTGGCATCGTCGCGTTCCGTGGATTGTTTCGATTAGTTTAGGGGCATTACTGGGCACAATTGGGGCATTTTTTCGAGTCTGGTTGATGTCGATTTTGACCTCGGAAGACCTCTTTATTTATGTGATCAATCAGACGACTGGGATGATTGACTGGGTTGCTTCATTTCTTGAATGGATATTTTTATTCTTTGGTATTTTTTTGAGAATCCCCACCCCCAGTGTGTTGTTTATTCAAATTGGTGCGATCGCATTGATTCTTGTCAGCAATTTTTTATATTTATTTTTAGTACACCTTGCCGCATGGCTACTTTTTGACCGTCTTGGCAATCCTATCCCCCGTCCTCCTCATTGGGTACAAGTTTTAATGGATTATGAGTAAACACCTTTTACTCCCTATTTCCTACTCTCAAAGTGATTAGAATTTACACCCAAATTTCTCAAGGTAAAGCATGGGCACAGAAATATCGCGGTTGTATCCCTACTTTTGTTTGCGTTCTTGGTTTTACAGAAACTGCTTTAATACCAGGAATCTCCGCAGCAGGTAGTAGTCCTGAAGACCGTAAATATACAGCCTGTGGGGATGCCGAGTTTTTATATTACGGAGCCAAGCTACATTACGAGTATCCATTACCACCTTTAACGGCTGGGGCATCCCCAGTGTTAATTTCGCGTGCAGTAGTGGAAGAACTCAAATTACCTTTATATATATTTAATGCTGGGTTACTTCAACCTCCGCCAGTTCTGGCAATTGATTTAGGTGGTACTCCAGCTTCGTGCTTAAGCCACGGTAAAGCGATGGAACTAGGAACAGTCGAGCATTTACTCGAACAAGGATTAATTTGGGGGGAACGGTTAGGAAATAATTTACAAAAAAATTATTTAATTCTTAGCGAATGCGTCGTTGGTGGTACTACAACAGCGTTAGCGATATTAACAGGTTTAGGAATCAATGCCTACGGCAAAGTCAATAGTAGTCATCCTACTTGTAACCACGAGCAAAAGTGGGCAGTCGTGGAGGCTGGGTTGAGACAGATGAGGAGATGGGGAAATGGAGAGGATAATCCTCTAAAACTTGTGGCAGCAGTGGGAGACCCAATGCAAATTGTAGTTGCAGGAATGGCTTTAGCAGCAAGTCGCAAATGCGGGGTAATGCTAGGTGGGGGGACGCAAATGCTAGCTGTGTACGCACTGGCAAGAGCGATCGCGTATTTCTATAATTTGCCCTGGGACAGTACACAGATCGTCATCGGTACAACCCGTTGGGTTGCTCGTGACCCGACTGGTGCTACCGTCGAGTT
>JANNFJ010000112.1:0-2430 GCA_031379725.1 Calothrix sp. OTE_75_metabat_31 | reverse complement strand
GGCTGATGTGACTCTTTATGGTTTTGTCGCTGAAGCGGCTTGGTTAGTGCATCCTGATATTGTAATTGCTTGTCGTTTACCTCTTTTAAGCTTATTGGCTGCACAGTTAATTTGGTTGATAGTAAATCTGGTTAAATATGGTCAACCTGCTAGCTATCACACTTATTCAGCTAAACTTTGGGGAATAACGCTTTTTATCGCAACAGTTGCTTTATTTGGTTTTGAAAATGCGGTAATTCCTTTGTGGATTACTTGTTTTGTTGGCATTATTCATAGTATCGAAGAAATTGCAATGACAATGATACTGCCAATTTGGACGCACGATGTTTTAAGTATTATTCATGCATTAAAATTACGCTCAGAATCAACAGTCAATAATTAGTAGTCGTTCGTTAGATAATAATCGTAAATTCAAAGTAAAGGGAATCACAATGGTATTAACTCCTGATAAAACGACAACAATATTACCACCATCAACTCACGAATTTGCCGATATTATTCATCGACTCGAAGCGGGCGGTTCGATGCTGCCCGATACACCCGAAAATTTAATGCAAATTATCGGTATTTATAAAGCTTACGCTGTACCGATGGATTTTTATTGGCGCGATTTACTTTATATTGCCGAAAAAGAATTCCTCAACCCGTTTCCTTTCTTTAAATACTTTATTCCTGATGAATATTTAGAGCGTGAAAACCATTACGCTGGTGATAATGCTGACTTAAGAATTTGGCGAGGTACTGGTAAAGCACATCCTGAACTTTTAGAGTTTATGGAAAAAGGTGAAACCATTAAAATGCCAAAGATATTCCATCACTTACTTCACGACCGAGTAAATATGGAATTTGCAGAAGCTTGTATGCGGGCAATGTTATGGCACCGTCATATGTACGCACCCGTAAACAAATTTGATGCTTATCTCGATTCGGACGAATATCGTGCTAATGCTGACCGAGCAATGAAGGCATACTTTAAGAAGAACCCAGTCATGTCGGGATTGTATAAACTGTTCCCTGACATGTTCCTCGAACAGTGCCGTCAAGCTTCCTACTATTCAAATTTGGGGCTTTTCTGGGAAGTAATGGCTCCTGTATTCTTTGAAATGTCCGATATTTACGATGAAGGTGGTTTCAAAGGTGTACCGGATGCAATGAATTTTCTCGTTAACGCAATATTTGCGATCGCAGGCCGTCCGATTTACCACCACGTTTACGTAGATGGAGAATGTTACGAAGTTATCCCTAAATCCAAGGGCTTTACTTGGTTGTACGAAGCTGCACTTCCCTACGTTGAGGCTGTATTCTACCGTACTGCTCCATTTCGTGGTACAAAATCATACAATGCTCAAGCAGGTCAAGTCCCCGATAAGCAAGAAGATTTTCACTTCGGGATTTTGTATGCAGACGTATTCCCCGTTGGTACTGCTGGTATTCCTCCAACGTTGTTGATGCAAGATATGTTGCACTTCTTACCACCGTATTTGATGGATTATTACAAACAACATTGTCGCGGTGAAGAAGATATATTGATTCAGTTGGGAATCACCTTCCAACGGTCGATGTATAATGTTACATCAGCAGTAATTCAAGCATTGCGTGCAGCACTTTTATATCCATTGGATGACAAGAATCCCAGACATTTGCAAGCGAATCGAGACTTTTTTGAAATGCAAATAAATCGCTTCTGTCGTCCTGAATATAACATGCGCGATGCAGCCCGTTTACGTCAGATTCAGAATTCAGATTACCGTTAGAAGTTAGATTTGACTCTTTCCTCAACTAATGTTTTTATTTGCCTCCTGTAAATGGGGGCTTTTTTATTTTGGGGATAGGAATTCAATACTTGGAGGCAATACGCTTTAGTTACAGCATTTTTGCTGGTAATTAAACCACATTGTAGGGGCGCAAGGCATTGCGCCCTCTTAATTTCGACCTGATATACGATGCTTTATAAAGCTGCAATTTGCTGTAAAGATTATTCGTGGGCATTGCGTACCCCTCTGGGGAAGCAAGCAACGCGTAGCGTGCCGATAAAGGCAATATTACCCTGCGGGTTTCGGCTGCTTTGGTACGCGTCTCTACATTTGGTTAATGGCTGATTTATGATATCGTTTTATGATATCATCGTATAAAACGTATTTTCTTGGGCAAAAATCAAATTTATTAAAAACATGTGCATTACAACTTATTACTGCTAGATGGATTTAAATAACAAACAGCTTAAGGTTTTGGAATCTATTTTTACCAATCCGATTCCCTCAAATATTCTTTGGCAGGATATTGAAAGTTTATTTAGAGCTTTGGGTGCTGATGTGCGTCAAGGTCAGGGTTCGCGGGTTAGAGTCAAATTAAATGATGTGAAGGCTGTATTTCATGAACCGCATCCAGAAAAAGAAATTGATAAATGTGCCGTTAAATCGGTTCAGGAGT
>JANNFJ010000842.1:0-20360 GCA_031379725.1 Calothrix sp. OTE_75_metabat_31 | reverse complement strand
ATTTTTTGTATTTAAATTTAGACACTGGCAAGCTGTTGGTATTGAAAAAAATCTCGGCAATGCTGCAATGTTTCTCGGTCCGGCTTTGTCACTATTTGCAGTTGCAGCAGATGCATATTCAATGCATAGAGAAAAGCAGCGAGAACAGCAAATAGCAGAGATTCGCTGTGATATTTTTAGCCAATTTCAATCGCTAGACAAAGATTTAGAAACCCAGATTAATTTACAATTATCAGAATTTGAACAACAAGTTTACTCGGAAATCGATAAGGGAATTGCTGCTGCACGTCAAGAGGAAGAAAACGTGATCGCATCCTCTAATATATGGGTTAAACAACTTGTTGAGATTCGTCAAGACTTTGATTTAATTCTTTGCTATATCAATAAAGCAACGGAAAATCCTGTGATTTGAAGTTATCAGTTGGAGGTTTTAGGTAGTCAAGGAGGACTAGTATGGTAACTTCTACGAATCCGGGTTTTTCCTTTCCCTTATTAAAAGAGTATAGGATTTGAAGAAATAAGTCCTGTGGCGTTTCCCAATATTATAGTTTCTGTGTATCGCTTATTAAATGGCTGATATTTAACCGATTCCAATCTCCCTCAACATTGCCAAATGCTTCTCTACAGGTGCTAATGTATTCGCAGTAATCATCCCACTCGCAGCAACCGCAGGTAAACCAATACCCGGAAAAGTCGAATCTCCACAACACAACAACCCCGCTAACGGTGTCTTCGCACCTGGAAATAATCCCTCACTGGCACGGATTGCGGGGCCGTAGGAACCGTTATGTCTACGCAAATAGCGTTCGTGGGTCAACGGTGTACCAACTAATGTGACTTCGCAACGCTGTCGAATATCGGGAATAACTCGCTCTAATGCTGACCACATAATTTGCGATCGCATTTCCTTCTGTTCTTTATACTCTTGGCTACCTCTATCCATCCCTTTCCACAATGCGTAGGGTTCATTTCCAGGAGTATAAACGTGGATAACATGCTTTCCCTGTGGTGCTAGTGTCGGGTCAAGCACGGATGGAATTGAGATTAAGACGACGTTTTGCGGTGCTGTAATTCCTAATTTCCAATCCTTGACAAATATATAATGACATGCTAAGTCGTTGCGGATTCCTTGAGCATCGATACCGAGATGCAGGTGCATAAAACTGTCGCATTCGGGTGTAGCTTGCCGTTCTGCTCGATATTTTGGCGATATACTATCTTGGGGAATCAACTTAAGCGTATCCCACACCGATGCATTCGATATTACAGCTTTTCTAGCTTTAATTACTTTCCCGTTACGCAGCCGCACGCCCACTGCACGCTTGTTTTCAACAATTATCTGCTCGACATGGGCATTGAACATTAACTCACCCTTGTGCTTTTTGAGTCCTCTTACTAATGCCTCAACTAACGCACCACTACCACCAATAGGATAATCAAGTTTGACATTAGGTTTATACCAATCGGCAAACATAAAGGCAACTTCGGCAGAGTTGGTACTATCCGCAGGTAAACCCGAAAGCAGAAAGCAAAGCAAATTCAACCAATTACGAATAAACGAATCGCTGACAACATCATCCATAATCTGCGAAAATGGCCCCGTCAGCTTACCGATATTGGCAGCATGACGCAACATCAACGGGGCAAATTTGCCCACCGTGCGAAAAGCAGCCAAATCGAGACGGAGTGAAGCAGTGGGGAGTGTGATCGCGCTTTGTGCAAATGGCATCATCACTCGTTGCAGTTGCTTCCATTCATCGACTGCACTTTCACCACGCAGTTGCTTCAGCACCTTACAAAATTGTTCTGCACCTACCTGTGTATCAAAATCACCTTCGGGCAAACAGCAACCCCATGTATCGTAATTTACACATGCTAATTCTTCCCCAATTGCTGCAAGAACTTGCTGAAGGGGGTTTGGAGAAGGACTGTAAGATAAACCCGAATATAATGATGGCCCCGAATCAAACTTATATCCATTACGTTCAAATCCGTGTGCCGCACCCCCAGCAATGGAATGACTCTCGCAAACTACGACATTAAAGCCGTATTTTGCCGAAAGTGCAGCACAGCTTAAACCACCGATGCCGCTACCAATAACGATAATGTCAGTATTTATATCAAAATTTGGGTTGGAATTTGTTTGAGTCATGTAAAATAGGCCGAAAAGCCTGTCACTGTAACATAGGCATATAAGCCTTATTTTACATAACTGTAGTTTAAAGATAAATTATGGCCGCGCAGGCTTTCCTGCCATGACGTGATGCGATACCATTCTCCTCCGGAGACGCTACGCGTTGCTTGCTTCCCGGGAGGGGTACGAAGATGGTTGCCAAGGGCATCGCAAATTGGACTATTGAAAATCTTGGAGAGACGCGATATATCGCGTCTCTATATACCTTTTAACATGGACTAATTCCTAACTCGCAATTCCCGATTTCCGGAACTGACACTTTCTTGCAAGTTATATTCCTCATTGTTAAAGTAATAATTGCTGTAGGGTTCATTTTTGGCAATTATGCCATTGACAACTTGACCCAAGACATTTTGACCTGATTTTTCTAGCAGTTCTTTCGCAAATGCAGCGCTAACAACATCTGCAACACCCGGACGTACTACAAACAAGACTCCATCTGCCATTTGACCGAGGCTTGCAGCATCAGCACCAACGCTGAGAGCAGGAGTATCAATAATAACGCAATCGAAACTAGCTCCGAATAAATCCATCAGTGTAGCCATGCGCTTCGAGTCCAGGAGCGCTCCTGGACTAGGGGGAACTAGTCCGGAGGGAAGGACGTATAAATTATCCATCACCTGGGCGATCGCACCTCGCAAATCTGATTGTCCGACAATGACGTTACTCAAACCCTCGCTATTGGGCAAATCCCAGATTTGATGCTGAATCGGACGGTGCAAGTCGGCATCGACTAATAATACCCGACGTTCCATTTGCGCGATCGCCATTGCCAAATTTGCGGCAACGGTTGATTTTCCTTCTTTTGGTACAGAGCTAGTAACAACAATTACCTTCAGTTCTTTGTCGGCACTGATAAACTTTAAATTTGCCCGCAGCATCCGATATGCTTCACTAATAGGCGAACGTGGAGTATCGCGCACAACAATTCTCGGACTCGATACTTCAGTATCGTCACCCCTAAACAATAAAGATTTCGGCTTACTAAATGAAGGAATTACACCTAGCAAAGTTAAGCCCATAAAATCTCTGGCTTCATCGATTGTCTTGATAAATTTGTCGCGGGATTCTAATAGATACATTGTTGCCATCGAAGCCAATAAACCCAATAGACCCGCACTCAAATAATTCACAGTTGGAGAACTAATCGGTTCATCCGGAGTTTCAGCTTGACTAATAATTTGAGCATTACCTAAGTTTTGAGTCTCGGTAATGCGACTTTCTTGGAGTTTTTGTAATAGTAGCGAATAAGTAGATTGAGCAGCTTGTACCTTACGTTCTAACTCGCGTTGTTGCTGTTCCAATCTAGGTAAAATATCGAGACGTTTACGGTATGTTGCTTCTAAATCGGATTGTGTTGCAAATTGGCTTTTTAAACCTAAATTTTGCGATTCTAATCGAACTAGTTCGCCCGAAAGTTGTTGTTTGAGTTCGCCAATTTGCAGATTCGCATTTGGCTTAATCTCAGTGTTATTGGAAGTTTGCCCGATGCGATTTTTTAAAATATTTTTGAACGTAGCTGCCCTATCTTCTAATTTAACTATTTCGGGATGCGAATTGAGAAACACTTGTCGTTTGATGACTAATTCCGATTCGATTTGTTGGAGTTGTTTAACAACCTCTTGTACTCCATCTGATTGACTCAATGCAGTCATCGTTAATGCTTCTTTTGCAGTCATATCAAGTTGGTTCCGAATTGCGAACGACTGAGCTGCAACATCTGCCATCTCGGATTTTGATTCGCTAATTTGCTTCTGCAAATCGGTTAGCATTTCTAAAGCTTTACTTGCTTCTTCTGGTAGCGAAACAACTCGATTCTTTTCTTTGAACTGACGCAATTCGGCTTCAGCATTGCGAACTACCAATTCTGCACTTGGAACCTGCTTTTCCAGAAATTTCCTGGCAGATGTAACTGCGCTGCGGTGGTAAGCAATATTATGCTCTAAGTAAGCTCCCATTAATGCATTGACAGTTTCGGCAGCCGCTTTTGGATTTGTATCATTGAAAGAAACCTGTAAAACATCAGTTCCTTTGACATCTTTAACGGTTAACTTTTTGAGAAAGTCAGCGGTTTTAAGCGGTTTACCTTTTCCGTCTTTAAGATTTTGGCGGATAATAGTTTTTTGGATAGTAGGAAATGACCGAATCACCTCGGCTTCGGTGTTAAGTGGGTTGGTTTTATTGTCCTGGACAAGGGGTTCTAATTTCCCTACTTCTCCACCAACTCCTGTGAGTGTCGAAATTGTGTTTGTGCGCTGAAATTGTAATTTACCTTCGGCTTGAAATGAAGGTTTTTTGAAAGATGAGGCTATTAATGAAAGAATGAATACTGGAAGAAAAATTCCTAATCCTGATACCCAGCGACGCTGAAGGATATACCAGTATTTACTTAAAATAAATGATTCTTGTTGTTCCATGTTAGTAGAGCTATAGGAGAAAATAGTTTCTAGTTTGTATAATAGGGTGGTATTGCACTAGGTCATTAATTTTAGTCTTTTCGAGAGGATTAAAATCCGGGTTTCTCAAAGAAACCCGGATTTTAGGCTTCTTTACTAATCAAAATTAATGACATAGCTTACTAGTTAAAATCACTGGACAGGCAGGATGCCTATCCTACGTATTCACGAAAATTAGTTTTTATAAAATTGTTCGTGAACAGCACAAAATGCTTTAATAACTCGTTCTAATTCATCATCAGTTAAATTTGAACCGGAAGGTAAACATAATCCATGTGCAAATAAATCTTCTGATATTTTGCCACCAATGCTTGCGTATTCGGCAAATACTGGCTGCATATGTAACGGTTTCCATACTGGACGGGTTTCGATTTGGAATGCGGCTAAAGTAAGTCGAATTTGTTCTCGATCTACTCCAAATTTTTCAGGGTCTACAGTTAAACAAGTTAACCAACGAGTGCAAGTGCCAAAATCAGCTTCAGGCATAAATTCGATTCCGGGTAGCTTGCTTAATGCTGCTTCGTAAACCTCAAAATTTCGTCGTCGTGCTGCTACACGTTCTGACAAAACTTGCAATTGACCGCGACCAATACCCGCTAAAACGTTGCTGAGTCGGTAATTAAAGCCAATTTCCGAATGTTGATAGTGGGGTGCTGGGTCGCGGGCTTGGGTTGCCAAAAAACGTGCTTTTGCCACTAATTCGGGTTCATCGGAAACAAGCATTCCGCCCCCGGATGTGGTGATGATTTTATTACCATTGAATGAGTAAATACCGATGCGTCCAAAAGTACCGGGATTTCGCCCTTTATAGGTTGCACCCAAAGCTTCTGCCGCATCTTCTATCAAAGGGATGTCATATTGATTACATGCTGATAAAATTGGTTCGATATCAGCACATTGCCCGTATAAATGTACAAGCAAAACTGCCTTGGGTAATTTACCGATTCGGGCACGCTGTTCGAGTGCTTCACGCAACAAATCGGGGTTCATGTTCCAGGATGTGCGATCGCTATCGATAAATACTGGTTTTGCACCTTGATAAATAATCGGGTTCGCAGTTGCAGCAAAAGTCAGCGTCGAACAAAATACCTCATCCCCCGATTCGACACCCAGCAACCGCAATGCTAAATGAATCGCAGCGGTTCCCGAACTTACTGCTGCTGCATGTCCTGCACCCGTAATTTGACAAAATTCGCTCTCGAAAGCATCGACATGAGGACCAACGGGTGCAATCCAGTTGGTAGCAAACGCTTCTTTGACAAATTCGAGTTCTCCTTTACCCATATGGGGTGTAGAAAGTAAAATTGGTTTTTTCATTGCACTTTATAGTTATTTAGCCAAATTGTCCAACATTCAATAGCCAGGATAAAACTTAAGATTCGAGTATTCTTTTTATAGCTGTGTAGTTTTTTAATTTATTGTAAATTTGATGTTGTATTTTTGGGAATCGTTCGATAAGCTGGAAAAAAATTATTATTGAGTAATTCTTCAACTGGAATACCTAAAGTTTTCGCTTTTAATTCGACTAACTGTAAGTATTTATCTTCGTCAGTAATCAGACGCAAAGTCAAGAAATCATGCCTTTGTCGGGAAAAACCAGATTTAAAAGTATAGAGACTATCATCTGTCGAACCACCGATACCTCCTCCGATATGTAAATATTTATTTCCACGTTCTTTTCCCCAAAGACGAAGGTGATGTAATAATAAATTAAAGGGAGATTGCTTTAAAAAATCATTTTTGGTTCCCCCTAAGTGTGCTTGAATAATGCCACAGCATTCAAAGAACAAACTCGCACAAATAATTTGTTCCTCGAATTCGACAATACACAATTGTAGCTTTTCACCCAACTCTAATAATCCTCGGAAGTAATTATCATCAAAATAGTACGTTTGACTAGCTTGAACGCGATTCATCGTTTCTTGATAAATTGCAGTAAATTCATCATAGTATTCCTCAAAATTGACAACCCTACCTGTAAATCCGAGTCGTTTACATTTATTAATTGTACTTTGATGTCCTTTACGAGTATGTGCCCACAACTCTGATTCGGAAAGTGTTAAATCAATCGAGACAGTTTGACCGTTGGGTGTAAAAAGGTCTGGGGAATAGTTTTTAACCCAGCTTTCATTTAGGATTGGATGAAGTCTAAAAAAAGCCGAACAAACGCCTTTACTTTGTAGTAATTTTTTAAAAGTAGCAATTGCTGTATCTAAAAATTCTGTCGCAATTGTAGCTGCTTCGCTGACTAAAATTCCTGGATACCCGTAAGGGGAAAGAATGTCAAATTCAAGAATTTGCGAGCTATTTGCAATATCATCACACTTACGTAGTAAATAGGGGGCAAAAAAAATGTTATCCCCTTCACAAATTAAACAAGCTTCGGGAATCGTTTTGGTTCTTCGGGCTTCTAAATCAAAATACTGCGGTAAATGATAAGCATCGTGACGGATTATTTCAAGTATATCCATCCAAAGTTGATTTGATGTATCAATTATTTTTACTTCCATTGTTTTATTTAATTAATTTATGAAATTTCTCATTTTTCCGTTTTCATGAAAGAATATCTGGGTACAACACCTAGCATTTATTCATGATTTTTTTGGATATTATTAAAGATTATTGGATATAAAAATTTTATTTATAAAAACCTACTTAATTTACTGAGAGTAATTCTCCTGAACAACTTTGGCTGGACAGCCGTATGCTAAACATAAAGAGGGTAATGACTTAACCACTACCGAACCAGCACCGCACATACTATACTCACCAATATTAATATTAGGTATTACTTTAGTTCCTACTCCTAAAAATACACCTTCACCTAGCTCAATCTTCCCACACAGGCGGCAGCCCGGTGCAATATGAGAGTAATTACCAATTATACAATCATGATCGATAGTTGCCCCGGTATTGACAATTACATGATTGCCGATTTTCGTATCCGTATTGATAACAGCATTTGCCATAACAACGCTACCTGAATTTATTTGCACACCACAGGCAATTTCAGCAGAAGGGTGAACTGCCGTTGTAAATGAGTACCCATAACTTTCGAGTTTTCCGACAATCCGACGACGAATTGGATTGCTACCAATTGCTACAATCCACTGGCTGCGATCGCATTCAATTTCTGCTAAAGTTTCTGATGAAGTTTTCTTCACGGGAACACCGTGAATCTTACTCAATTCTGATGGTGGATTATCGTCGATAAACGCTGCTACTTTCCTCCCTTGTCGATACAAAATATCTAAAATTACCTTCGCATGTCCGCCACAACCGTACAAATATATATCCATAGTGATGCCTTAAAAGTGTAAAGTGATTACCATTTACGCTCTCCTGCATATCTTCGCCAAACATTATCTTTCACAAACTAGTTTAGAAACATTTTGCAGTTTTTATTTCCAGACTATGGTTTTTTGGTTGATTAGCGGCATATTTTTTGTATGTGAGTTTCAGCAAAACATTTATATATCTAACTCTTATTTAATTATCACTCATTTTGTCTCCTTGATAAATATTACAGCAGTGAGAATTACTGACTAGTGTACAATTTAGTAAAATATTTAACCTTGTATATCTGTAAATTTAACTAATACTACCCAAACTAAATTATCCATTCAATTACATATGTTTTTCTGACCACAGTACAGGAAATACTGCGGGGTCACTAAAATCAGGATTCCCATCAGGTAATTGGCGACACATTAATTCATCTGCGATTTGCACCTTTTTACCTTGCTTAGTCCAAAAAGGTTGATAGTGATTGCCTTCATCTTGAAGGTGTGCCGCAAAAGCTAACCGGGGAGAATTACTGTAGTTGGGCAAGCTACCATGAATTGTCCAGCAGTGATGAAAGCTAATTTGTCCTTTTTGCAAAGTCATGGGAACTTTGACTGTTTTTCGTCCTTCCGAACGAAACTTTTGCTCCATATCTTCCAAATTGGGGTTATTGAAAAATCTGGTATCTTCAATGTCCGACCATTTATGACTTCCGTCAAGGACAACCAAAGGTCCTCTTGATTCGTCGTAGTCGTGAAAGGGAATCCAAGCTGTTAGCAAGTTATGTGAGGTACAAGTAGACCAATATGCACGGTCAGCGTGCCACCCTACAGCACTTTTACCATCAGGGTTTTGGGGTGGTTTGTAAACTAGCTGGTCGTCGAGGAGACGAATCGAATTAGTACGAGCTAGACGGGATGTGATCGCGCCAATAATCGGTTGCATTACCAGCTTTTTGAGTTCGCGGTTTTGCAGCGAGACAAATTCGTTGTTGCGAACCACATCATACCCATCTTCGGGTTTCCAGTTACTGTATCCAGTATCTACCGGAAGTTGACCATCGCGTTCTCCACGATAAAACCTTTCGCTTCCACGAATAGCTTCGTCGATGATTTCATCTGAAAGTACTTTTTGGGAAATGTACCACCCGTGTTCCTCGTAAAATAATACGTCTTCTTCGGTTGGTAATAGCGCTAACTGTTGTTGTATAAGTCTTGCAGTAAAAGTATTTACCATTGTCTTACCGACTACGTTCTAATTAGGACAAGGCTGGTATAGCGAACAAGACGATTAATTTTCTCGCAACTGACCTTTGAATTCTTCTGATGTTGCGTGACCTTCTTGATTGATTCCGTCTTGCTGTACAACTTTTAAGACTGTCATCAATAGAATCTTCAAATCAAGCCATACGCTCCAATTATCTACATACCACACATCAAGTTTAAATTTGTCTTCCCAGCTAATCGCGTTACGACCCTTGACTTGAGCTAAACCTGTAATACCTGGCAAAACATCGTGACGACGTGCCTGTTCAGGGGTGTAACGGTCTAGGTATCTTACTATTAACGGACGCGGACCGACAAAACTCATGTCACCCTTTAAGACATTCCAAAGCTGGGGAAGTTCATCTAGACTAGTTTTGCGAAGAAATTGTCCGAAAGCGGTAAGACGCTTTTCATCCGGTAATAGATTACCTGCTAAATCGCGTTCGTCAGTCATGGTGCGGAACTTGTAGAACTTGAAAATCCGCGAGTTTTCACCGGGACGTGCTTGGGTAAATACCACCGGGCTACCCATGCGAAAATAAATTGCGATCGCAGTCCCAATCAAAACTGGAGAAAATAAGAGTAATGCGATCGCGGCTATGATGCGGTCGAATAAGTACTTAATAACTCGACTACGGTTGAGTAAATTCAGACCCCGAAAATTTCCACCAATCATATCTATATCCCTTGATTTTCAACTATTCAAATAGTTCATCAACCTTTGACAAAACTTACCCAGTGACTTCAAGCCATTTTATCTTGCCTAATACTTACAAACCCAAAATACTGAGAAATTATCGTATGAATTTTCTCGATTAAAAACAATAAATTCAAAATATTTTAGCTTAGGCAAATCTTTTTATTACTCAGGCAATAAACTCGGAATTATTTTCCATAGTTTAGTTATTTAATTTTGGTTTACAACTAACTACTATCCATTACTAATTATACTTGTAAAGAGTAAATGTCTGTTGCCAAATTGGCACTAACTCTTAATAGTTACCCTGACAAAGCATCTGCATATAGTTCTTCGTGCAGTTTAACAATATTACTTAGTCCAAAGGTAGTCATGCGAACACGTCCCTTTTTACCCATGATGCGTGCTTCTTGGGGATGATCTAAAATCCAGGATATTGCTTGTGCGATCGCAGCCTCATCACCCACATTTACCAAAAACCCACAATCTTTCGTCACCAAATCTTGAGTTCCTCGAATAGCAGTGCCAATCACAGGAGTTTCCATGCACATCGACTCCATCACACACCTGGGTAAGCCCTCTTGCTCAGAAGCAAGTATAGTAGCAACAGATGCACTCATCAAAGTAGGAATATCTTGGCGCATTCCCAAAAAGCGAACTTGATTTTGCACTCCTAATTGCTCTGCTAACTGCTGCATAGGTTGTAGTAAGGAACCATTACCAGCAAATGCGAGGCAGACATCAGGACGATTTAAACTAGCAAAAGCCTTAACAACATCTTGTGGATGTTTTCGCGGAATCAACTCAGCTACAGATAATAAAAGTGCAGTCTTTGATGTTAATCCCAATTCTTTATACAACCGCTCAACTTCAGTATTAGAAACTTTTTCTAAACTGTAATACTCTAAATCAAGACCAATTCCTGGCATATAACGAACTTTTTCGGGTGAAACAAGTCTATGACGTTTTGCAGCTTCTTCGTCCTCCTTATTCATTACAACTAGATAATCTGTCCACTGCCCTGCCAGTTTTTCTAAGGTGAGAAATGCTAAATTTTTAAACGCTTTTCCACCACTATGGAAATGAAAGCCATGAGCAGTGTAGATTATCTTAACTCCACTTCGCTTTTTCGAGTTCTTTAGTGCATATCGAGTTACAAAAGCTGCAACTGGTGTATGAACATGAACTATGTCATATTTTCCTTTCTCAAGTACCTCTTGAATAATGCGGGGAGCAGTTAGTAAATTGCGTGGATCTAGAGGATTACGTGACCATTGGACATCCCACACCCGATCGAATGTTTGCAAGCATTCCAAACTATCAGAAATTCCACAAGCCATTGCATCAACTCGCCAAGCGCAAGCACGAAAGTAATGGGCGAAGGGGAAAAGAAAGGCTTTTAATGTATCAGGTATAGTGGTAATCATCAAAATACTTTTCATTATTAATTATCTTGTAATTACTATTTTTAAGGGTCTCGGTAAACTTTTTTTGACTGTTGTCCTGCTGGGTCATCTAATTTTATAACTCTAACAAATCTGATTGAAATATCTTCGCTACCTCCATTATAAATTCTAAAATCATGATTATTTTTTTGTCTATTTAAGAAAGTTGCGTCATCTATATTAAAAGTCACCGTTTTCCAGTTACCATTGTTCTCATTTTTTTCGACCGAAGATATTTTGTAAAAATCACCATCAAATGCATCATATTCAAGCCACCAATCAGATGTATTATTATCCAAATAAGTAACTTTTATTTTAATATTATTACTACCACCTCTTATAAATTTGTCATCAACTCCGAAATAAATATAGTCGCTACCATTTTGATGATCAGTACGTAGTGCTTCATAACTTTCTTCATTATGCTGAACTGGAGTTTTGATATAGTAAGTTCTAACTGTACGACCATCTGGATCAACATCTCTTTGGAAAAGCCAACGTTCAAAATTGCGTACCCACCAGCCATCTTGTTCGTTTAAATGCCCACGCGACCATAATTGATAAATGTCCTTACCTTCACGTAACGCACACCAAGCATCTGGAGAGTCGTAGTAATGCCGACCAAGAGTCTTTAACATGTATTGGTGTAATTTAGGAGCTCGATTCCAAATTTCTCTTCCTAGAAAGACTACATTCGCCCGTACTTGCAGATTTTTAAGCGCCGACATTTTCAGTTGGTAATAAGTCGAAACGGGAATATTTTCATTATCTATCTGTTCACTTTCGCTACCGATAAATCGCTTAGGGTCAGCAATTAAGGGTGAGTTATCATCGGTTATCATATATTTTACACCACCTATAGTCTCTAATCGAATTCCATAGTTAGGCATATCAGTCATAACGAAGTTATATTTTCCCAAAAGTCCAAAACGAGTACTTCCACCTCGTTCGACAACATAAGAAAAAAGTTTTCTGTCTAGCGCTTGACGCCACTTAACATCGCCATCAGTTAGAGGAATAACATCATGACCTGTATACATGAGTTTGTGAGCATTCTCTTTACCAAAAGCATTGACGTATGCATCGATTAGTTCTTGGAACCATTGTAGAAAATCGTCGGGAGTCATTCCTTGCGCTTCCAGGTTTTCGATAAAGGTAACATCGAACTCACCAGATTTCCAAGCACCGGGTATATAAGTAAACTTCAGATGAGGATGAGAAGCAAATTGATGTTCCTTAAAACTTTCAAGTAACTTTTTGAATTCTTGTTTGAATCCTGAATGCCAGATTGGATAAAACAAACCTTCACTTTTAACCTCAAAAAGGTCTGTATAATAATCCAGTTTTAAAGGTTTGAGATCGGGATATTTCTTTGATAGCCATTCCGGACAATGAATCACATCGGAGTTTTCCAGTCGAATATAGATATTATACGGCTGCTTCAAAGCATTTTCCAAAATACTCCAGTCATAGACTCCTTCTTGCGGGTTGACATCTCGCCAACGAAACGCAACTAATTTCAAAGTTTGCTGTGGTACGTCATCAGGATTGGGCCCATAAAATCCGATTACATCAGGTAATGGCTTTACCCACTCTGGTAGCCACCAATCATCTTCAGCAACTTTTTGATCGGAGGGACTGATTGTAGTTGAACTAACGAATCTAGATAACATCACGAATACTAAAAGCGTTGTTAATATGATGACAGCAAAGTTGACAAAAAAGGAGATCGGCTTCTTAGTTGACTTTTTCAGCAAGTATTTTTTCATATAATCTCTCGTATTGAGCTACAACAGACTCTAGGGAAAAAGATTCAATTATCTTCGAGCGTGCAGATTTTCCCAAAGCTTGTCTACCTTCGCAATCGAGAATAATCAACTCTTTCCAAGCATTAGCTAAAGCCTCTGGATCTTGTGGCTGTACAACTAACCCTGTATCGCCAACAATCCAGGCTGAATCGCCCACATCTGTAACTACACAAGGGACACAGCAAGACATTGCCTCTCCTACAACTAAAGGGAAAGCCTCGCCATAGGCAGAAGAAGAAGTAAAAATATCTAGAGCAGGGGTAATGTGGGGTATATCGTTGCGTTCTCCTAGTAAATGAATTCGATTGGCAATTCCTAAG
The DNA here is from genome assembly GCA_031379725.1 of Calothrix sp. OTE_75_metabat_31. Taxonomy (GTDB): domain Bacteria; phylum Cyanobacteriota; class Cyanobacteriia; order Cyanobacteriales; family Nostocaceae; genus JANNFJ01. The sequence continues at coordinate 6,890 of JANNFJ010000842.1, read as the reverse complement.
TCCTGAATCAATCGATCTATGCTCTGGTTATTTGGATCGATACCAGTTCCAGCTAAGACAAAATTTACATCAGGGAATTCTTTCAATAATTGAGCTGCTGCCTTAAAAAAATTAGCGCGGTCTTTCATCGGGTGGTCGCGGCCAAAGGAGCCAATTAAAAAAGTATTTTCTGGCAGACCTAGTTCTTTTCTTAAGTTCGATCGGGCTTCAACTGATGGTTTAAATAATGAAGTATCAAATCCATTCGGAATTACACAGCTACGCTCGGAACAATATTGTAGTGCATTGTGCTGTGATTTACTATTTCTAGAAACGAAAACAATTTGATTGCTAAATTGAGAAAGAAAAGCACCAAATCTAATAATAAATTGAGTCATTTTTTTTTCATATTTTAATGAATTAATAGAATGATGAATACTCCATAAAACATAAGTTTTATGCATATTAAAAAACTTAACTAATTGTGCTGCTAGATTACCGTGATACATCCAGCCTTGAATAATGTCGGGTTTAAAGTCGTCAACTAAATGTATTAATTTCCAAGTAGCAGATAGAGAAGGTATTCCTCGTATCATGCCTAAACTATATACAGGTATACCTAAAGCTTCCAAGCGATCGCCTAGGGTGCCACTATCCATCAAAGAAATTACACCTAGAGCAAATCGCTGTTTATTCATTTTTGATAGCAAACTGTATAGCATTTTCTCAGCGCCACCGATGTGCAGGTCGGTGATTACATATAGTATTGTAACTTTACTGGGTAAATTTATATTAACCATAGTAGTTTTTACCTCATAGTTTTTTTATAATTTATTTTTCCTGTACAGGAAATTTTACATGTAAAAATTAACAACAGGAATATCGAACCAAAAGACCAAAAATGAGCACCTACAAAAACTTTTGGATCTCCAAACATGAGAAGGTCAATCCAAATCTGGCTGCTAACAACGTAAGTAAATACTGACCAATGTATATTTTGAAGATGTTTGTCCCAAATAGTTTGTAAATAACGACCAATCCATCCGTAGAGGAAGGAAACTAAGACCAGTCCAGGCCAATGCATACTGTAAATACCAAAAGCAAGAAGACCTGTCGGTATTTCGTAATCATTAGCTCCGGTAATATAAAAAGTATTATCAAATGAAATACTTTCTGGCTTTGCAATATTAAAAACACGCTCTGGAATTAAAGAAATAAAACTATAAAACCAATCAATAAATAAGCGTATTTGATATTCTTGATTAAAAGCTTCATCTAAAGAAGGAACTGTATATGAAAAATTATTCATAAATTCTGAAAACCCCGATTCACCAGTCTGTTCTTCATTAAGATTATTGTTAAATGTTTTCAAGAAAGCATCAAAACCGTCTGGTAATGCAGTTAAACTTAAGAAAAATGTTTTACCAGCGATCAGGAATAAAGCTGCAAAAATAACAATAGGAATAAATGACCAAGAAAAAAGTTTTCTTGTTTTACGTAAATAGACTAAATAAAAAGCCAGAAAGTAATTAATTAGAAAACTGCGACCAGACGACAGCATAGCCGCTAAAAAAGAAGCTGTTACTGAAAAAATAAAAATAGAGTATAAACTAAATTTAGACTGATTCTTTTGATACAGAATTAAAGAAATAAGTAAATAAGAAGCCAAAAATGAACCTCGAATAAAATGTTTAAAAAAAACTAGTGAACCGCTATCGACAGCATTCGATCTAATTAAGATTGTCTTCGATAAAGCTTCTAAAATTCCACCGTACTGAGCGCTATATATATAGATAGCTAAACAGGAGAATAAAAGTAAGACAATAGCATAGGCAATGAGGTGTTTATCGCTTCGACTTTCAATAGTTATCTTTTTTCCAAGTAATTTGGCTGAATTTGAATTAAAACCTACCAATATGCAAAAGTATCCTAAAAATATTGCCACAGTAGTTTGGGCATTAACAATATAAGTTGAACTACCATAAATTAATTCTAAGTTAGTGTTTTCACCATTGATAATTAACATTAATGCAGCTAGAGGATATAGTAAACAGAAAAACACATTGAATATAGAAAGAAAATCGAACGCATTTTCTTTTTCACGAACATTTTCGATAAATATAATAAAAATAATTAATCCAATATAAGCTACTGCTACCATACAATTTTTTATAGTTTTAAATCGTTTTCAAGTTATTTTTATAGGACTTTTAAAATTTTTGTTATTCTAACAGATGCAAATATTCAGAAACTGCCCGCTCACTCGAAAAATATACTGCTCTGTGTGTCAATATCTCTCGACTAAGAGGAGCGTCTAACACCTGTAACATAGCTTTAGATAATAATACTACATCTCCAACAGGAACCAAAGATCCATATTTTCCTGCTTCTAAAATTTCTTTGGGACCATTCGGGCAATCTGTAGCAATGACAGGACAACCGCAAGCCATAGCTTCAATTAGAACAATTCCTAATCCTTCCCAACGTGATGAAAGTACAAAAGCACTTGCTTTACTCATATATGCATAAGGATTAGTCACAAAACCAGCAAGAGAAACATCTTCAGCTATTCCAAGCTGACTAATTTTTTCTTCTAATTTACCTCTTAGTTCCCCTTCACCTAATATTATCAAGCGAGCTACTGTTTGCTTTCTTACTAATGCAAAAGCTTCTAATAAAGTTATGAAATCTTTCTGTTGTGTTAATCGTCCCACAGCTAAGAATACTGGTGGAACATCTTGTTGAAACCAGGGATGGTCTAAAGATACTTGTGAAGCAGCAATTAATTCCTCATTAACTACGGGATTGTAAATAACTTTAACTTTCTCTTTTGGCAAACCAAGTTGAAATGCCAAATCTTGAGCTACACCTTCCGATACACAGACAATGCTATCTGCATAAGGATACAGCTTTTTCATAAACATTGGAACAAACTTAGCTCGCAATAACTTAGATTTGGCAACTGATAAGGTGTCGTGTTCTACTAATATTAATTTAGTTTTTGTGCGAGCAAGCCTACTAGCTAGCGTCGCTGCTACATTAGCATGACTCATGTGTGATATTAGCACGCGGGGTTTGCGTTCTTTTAAGTAACGTGACAAAGGTAAAACAGACTTTAATACTCCTTCTTTTGCCAAATTTATAAGATTAAGCTGCTTGGGTAGCTGATTGAAATAAGGTCCTTCCGTATTAGATACAACTAAATCTAAAGGCAGATTTAGTTGTGACATATCTTTAAGCAAATTTACGACTACTTTTTCTGCTCCACCTCCAGATAAATTAGGAAGAAAGAAAGCGATAGGCTCTTTACTCATACATCAATACCTCTAACTATCATGAATTTTAATCTTAATGTAAAAATCAGTAAAGCAATCTATCTTTTAAGTATAGTGCGTGACCTAGGGGCAAATTGACAAACCATAAGACTTTACCTAAGAGTGTATTGACTTGTTTCAATTGCTCGAAAATTGGAATACGTCTATGAAAGGAAAATCTACTATAGTGAACTGCTGAACGGAAAAAACTGAGTGGATCAAAACGTAACCAATCGATTTCTTCATTAAGAATTGTTTGGTGCATAATTCGATTGCCAATAGCACTACTCTTTGGATTTCCACCGCGCATAATTGATAATGTATCAGTCCAATAAATTCTTAAATATTCATTTATAAATCTAGTTTTGTACTTCCTAGAAATTTTGTGCCATACCAAAGTTTCTGGAATGCAGGTCTGCTTGATTTTTTCCGAAAATGGGAACTGTTTAAGTACGTCTGTACGATGAAATCCCCATTTTTCATGCATAACTTTATATCGGTAGCGTATTTCTAACCAATTAGAATCAATAATGTCAGACGGTAAAGTTCTACCTAGTATTTTTCCATATCCATCTTTGCATAAACAAGTGACATCGGAAAATTGATTTTTTTGGTTTTCTGGAATAGTATCCCAATGATATTTAAATCGCTCTAATGCTACTGGTACGCAGCTATCGTCCGAATCGAGATTAATAAACAATTCACCTTTAGCTTCTCTGACTCCTCGATTAAAAGCAATATGCTTACCACTATTTTCTTGGTAAATATAACGAATTGGAAAATAAACTTTTCTTTGCCACTGCTTTATTAATTCGCAAGTGTCATCGGTCGAACCATCATCAACTATCAGCCACTCGAAGTCACTATATGTTTGCACTTTTAGACTTTCATAAACCCGATGAAGTGTATGAGCGCGGTTATAAGTTGGCGTAAAAACTGTAAATAAGTATTGATAGCTTTGCATAAATAATAAGGATTGCTTTAATTGTGTTGTGATTTTGGTTTTAATTATTAATTTTTTTCGTAATTTCTTTATTAGCGAAAACAAGTAAATATAAGAATGAAAAAAGATATACGCAGCTTGTAGATAAAGCAATACCTTTAATTCCTATCCACTGCATTAAAACATAATTTAAGATAACGTTGATAAGAAGAGCAAATCCAGAAACCCATTTAAGTATATAACTCATTTGCATCGATACAACCAATTTTATCAACAAAAGATTGGCAATATAAAAAGGTATTTGCAAGGCGAAAAAACTTTGAGTTTCAGCAACTAAATAGGTATCTTCAAGCCGGAATGAACCTCTTTGAAAGAGTAATTGAACTATAGGTTGAGAAAAAATAATAAATATTCCTGCTAGAGGTACGGTAGTTATAAATATCAGCCTTAAATATTGTTTTAAGGTTTGACGCAATCCTGTCCAATCCTCAACAGCGATCATCTTAGAAAAATAAGGAACTGCGGCAGAACCCAAAGCTGTAGTAATTAAGCTCATGGGTGATGCGATCGCTCTATTACTGTAGTTCAATACTGCTACGCTCCCAGGCGACAACATAGCTGCCATAGCTTGATCGACAATAATAGCGCTAGAAAGTAAAAAGCCTCCTGCAATCATGGGGATGTACTGGCTAAATACCTGACGCAAATGAGTATCGAATCCGTCCCACCTGGGAAACAATGATATGCCTTGACGATGCAATCCAATACCTAGTAGAACAACTTCTAATACTGTCCCTAATGACAGTCCTGCAACCAATGCAAAAATACCCCAAGACTTAAACCATAGAAGTAAAGCAATGCTAATCGCAGGAGTTACTATCGGAGATGAGGCGGCAAGAGCAAAATGTTCTCCTGCGTTCAATACAGAACTCCAAATAATTACCAGACCGCTTAATAGAATTAAAGGTGAAAGGGCGCATAGAAACTGAAAAGTCATACTTAGCTTTTCAGAACTAAATCCAGAAGCCATCCAAGGTAAATACATTGATGCCGTACTTAACATCAGTATGACAGCTATGCCCAGAAGCGCCAAACCGCAAATTGTTACCCCAGAAAAAAGCTTTTGAGCTGCTTTTCCCCCTTTTTGTTCCAGTACTTGAATATATATGGGTATCAAAGCAGAACTAAAAGACCCTCCTACAAGATTAATAATAAAAGAGGGGATTGTCAAAGCAATTAAAAAAGCATCTAGCTCATTTCCCGTACCAAATCGCCATGCAACTACCACTTCTTTAATTATGGCTACAGCTTTTACTAGTGCTGTAAATAAACCAATAGCAATGGCTGCACTAAAAATTTTACGGTTGAACGAACCGTTGGTTTGTTTTTTCCAAAAATTCAGCAATTTTTTCCCTTGCCTTTGCCAAGTTATCATTAATTGTTACGTAGTTAGTGCAGGATATCACTATCCTAATTTAAATCTGTTTGACTTCAGTTATATCTTTGATGCACCTTCTTTATGTCCTTTGTGGTTCAATTCTCGTTAGCATCTTCTCAGTTGATTTTTCTATTACAAAACTATTTTTTGGAGCATCTACTAATACCTGATTTTGCAAGTATTTGGGTTTATATCCTGACACCAACTGTTCCAACAAAAACATAATCGCATTTCCATCATTCTTCGCTGCTGCTTGACACAAAGCCTCAACCGCAATATTCAAATGTTCGGGAACCATACGGCTCGCATTTTTCACCATAAACAACTTCTCATGCTCCGTCGGGTCATACTCTTCACCCTCAATAAACAACTCCTCAAACAACTTCTCTCCCGGTCGCAACCCCGTAAACTCAATCTGAATATCTTTATCGACTTCATACCCCGACAACCGAATCAATTCCTCTGCGAGGTCAACAATTTTCACCGGTTTACCCATATTCATCATTAAAACTTCACCACCCCTTCCCAATACTGCTGCTTGCAATACCAACTGTACCGCTTCGGGAATCGTCATGAAGTAACGACAGATATCGGGATGGGTGACAGTAATCGGACCACCTGCGGCTATTTGTTTTTTGAAGGTGGGGACGACACTACCGCGACTACCAAGAACGTTACCAAATCGTACTGCTACATACGCTCTACCGCTTTGCTTTGCAGCTTGCAACAGTAGCATTTCCGCGACGCGCTTGCTAGCACCCATGATGTTAGTGGGGTTAACTGCTTTATCGGTGGAAATCATTACGAAGTGTTGGACTTGATATTGCAGTGCTAGTTCGACTAAGTTTTTCGTACCGACAACATTATTGGTAATCGCTTCACCAGGATTAAGTTCCATCAACGGAACATGTTTGTGTGCGGCAGCATGGAAAACTACGTCGGGTTGGAACTTTTCAAAGGCATGTTTTAAGCGATCGCGGAACCGAATATCTGCGATAAAGCTGAGTACACGCGGGGTATGGCGCAGTGTTTGTGCTTCATCTCTAATAACTTGGACAATTTGTTCCAGTTCTTGCTGAATGTTAAATACTGAATTCTCTCCATGTCCTACTATCAATATTTCGCTAGGACGGAATGAAAGAATTTGCCGACAGAGTTCGCTACCGATTGACCCACCCGCACCCGTGATTAGAACTCTTTTACCTTGGATAAACTG